>NZ_JBEHFT010000012.1:0-71932 GCF_040225455.1 Corynebacterium sp. KPL2838
TGCAATATCGGAATCAGACCCTTGAACCCCTCATCGCCTAGAATTAAACCAGTCCAACTTTCGGGGGCCAGTTCAGACCCCGCCCGCTGGCGGGTTCTTATTATTGTGCTGGTCACGGTGTTCATGTCACTAATTAGCGTGTCCATCGTGAACGTGGCGCTGCCGTCGATTCAGTCTGGGCTTGGTGCCACGGATTCAGATGTGCAATGGGTCCTATCTGGTTATGCGCTTACCTTCGGCGTGGTCCTCGTCGCCGCCGGGCGCGCCGGCGATCTCGTGGGACGCGGGGGCATCTTCCTCCTCGGCATCGCCGTCTACACCATCAGCGCCGCCGTCGCGGGTTTCGCGCCGAATGCGCATTCTCTGAATATCGCGCGTTTTGTGCAGGGTGTTGGCGCCGGATTGCTGAACCCTCAGGGAGTGGGAATGATTCAGCAATACTTCCGCGGGGAAGAGCGCGGCCGCGCCTTTGGATACTTTGGCGCCACCGTGGGAATCGCGGTGGCTATCGGCCCGGTACTGGGTGGCTTCCTCATCAAGATCGGCGGCCCTGACCACGGGTGGCGGCTGACCATGCTGGTCAATGCGCCTATCGGCCTGCTGGCCATCATCTTAGGCCTCATGTGGTTCCCACGCCCGCTGTTTTCCCGCGTCTGCGATGCCGCGGGCAATAAGCTGGGCATCTTTAAGGCGCTGGCCACCCTGGATCCCATCGGCGCGCTCATTCTCGGTGCCGCGGTATGGTGCATCCTCTTTCCTTTCATGGACTCCACCGGTTCCCTGGCCGTGTGGTGGCTGCTCCTTGCAGGTGCCGTGCTCATTGGCGTGTGGGTGCTGTGGGAGCGCCACCACAAGGCCACTGGCCACCCGCCGATGGTGGATCTCAATATCTTTGCCACCTCGAGCTTCCGCAATGGCACCATCATCGCCACGTTGTGGTTTATGGGCATTACCAGCATCTGGGTGCTCGTTGCGTTGTACTTCCAAAATGGACTGGGCTACTCCGCCCTGGCAGCCGGCTCGGTGGGTATTCCGTCCGCGCTCCTCAACTCCATTACCGCTACCATCGCGGGCCGCAAGATCTCGCGGTACGGGCGCATAGTGGTCATCATCGGCATGCTGACCACTATCTTCGGCCTCTTCACAACCGTCGTCTTTATTTGGGGCACCACGCATTGGGGAATGAACGAATGGTGGCTCATCCTCTCCTTGGCATTTATCGGGCTTGGCCAGGGTGCCGTGGTATCACCTAACCAAACCCTGACCTTGGCGCAGGTCCCAGATAACTACGCCGGTTCCTCCGGCGCGGTCCTGCAAACCGGCCAGCGCATCGGCACCGCCATTGGCTTGGCCATCATTACCGCCATCGTCTTTGCCATGCTCCAAAGCACCTCCGGAGATTGGCCCGTATCCATCATGACCGGCTTTGGCGTCATCATCGCCGTCTGCCTAGTGTCCTTGAGCTTTGGGTTTGCTGATCAGCGCTCTTCCAGCAGCTAAAGCTCCTCACCTCATTGTTAGAGCCCACCGTGGAATTATTCACGGTGGGCTCTATTGCTCTAGGCACTGCACGCACAGGGCTAGGCCAGCGATTTAGATATCCAGGAAGCGGACATCCTTCGCGCGGCGGGTAATGAAGGAGCGGCGGGCGGCCACGTCATCACCCATGAGGATGGAGAACAACTCATCAGCGCGCTGTGCGTCTTCCAGGTCCACGCGGCGCAACAGGCGCGTGGAGGGATCCAGGGTGGTCTCCCAGAGCTCGGAGGCGTTCATCTCGCCCAAGCCCTTGTAGCGCTGGATGCCGTCATCCTTGTTGATCTTGCGGTTTTGCTCCAGGCCTTCCGCCAGCAGCTTATCGCGCTCGTCATCAGAGAAGGCGTAGCCAGGCGTGCCCTTGGACCACTTCAGCTTGTAGAGCGGCGGGTTAGCCAAGTACACGTGGCCATCCTCAACCAACTGCGGCATAAAGCGGAAGAGCAGGGTCAACAGCAGCGTGGCGATGTGCTGGCCGTCCACGTCGGCATCGGCCATCAGCACGATCTTGTCGTACCGCAGCTTCTTGATATCGAATTCCTCGTGGATGCCTGTGCCCAGCGCGGTGATGATGGCCTGGACCTCGGCGTTCTTTAGGACCTTATCCATGCGGGCCTTTTCCACGTTCAGGATCTTGCCGCGCAGGGGCAAGATGGCCTGGAACATGGAGTCACGGCCGGCCTTCGCGGAACCGCCCGCAGAGTCACCCTCCACGATATAAAGCTCCGAACTCCGCGGATCCTTAGAGCGGCAATCCGCAAGCTTGCCGGGCAGTCCGCCCAAGTCGGTGGCGGACTTGCGGCGCACCATCTCGCGCGCCTTGCGCGCTGCCATGCGGGCATGCGCCGAGGAGACGGCCTTATTGATAATGGCCTTTGCCTCTGCCGGGTTGGCATCAAACCAGTCATTGACGTACTCGTTAACCGAGCGCTGCACAAAGCCCTTGATCTCGGAGTTGCCCAGCTTGGTCTTGGTCTGGCCCTCGAACTGCGGGTCGCCCACCTTGACCGAAATGACGGCGGCCAAGCCTTCGCGGCAGTCATCGCCAGAAAGGTTGCCGTCCTTGTCCTTGATGAGCTTGTGCTCCTTGGCATAGCGGTTCATCAAGGAGGTCAAAGCTGCGCGGAAGCCCTCTTCGTGCGTGCCGCCCTCGTGGGTATTGATGGTATTGGCAAAGGTGTGCACGGACTGCTTGTAGCCCTGGTTCCACTGCAAGGCCACCTCGACCTCGTGGTCCTCGCCTTTAGCCTCGAAGGACACGATGGTGGGGTGAATGGCGCTCTTGGACTTATTGAGGAATTTTACGTAGTCCGTCAGGCCCTCCGGGTAGTGGAAGGTGATCTTCTTGCGGCGCTTCTTATCGGCCTTGGTGACGTTCTTGGAGTCGGCTTCCTCGTTAAAGGTATCGCCGGCATCGGGCACATCATCAAAGGATGTCTCGTCCGCGCTCGCCTCACCGGATTCCGCATCGGCGATTTCCTCGAGCTCGATCTGCTCTTCGGTCACGCGTTCATCGATAAGCTCGATGGTCAAGCCCTTGTTCAGGAAGGCCATCTCCTGCAGGCGGCGCGCAATGGTGTCGTAATCGAACTCGGTGGTTTCAAAGATCTCCGGGTCCGCCCAGAAGCGAATCTTGGTACCGGTGCCGCGGGCGTTACCGCCTTCTACAAGGTCATCCGGAATGGCGTTCTGGAAGTTTTGGTACCAGTGCTTGCCCTCACGCTTGATCTCCGCCTCCACGCGGGTGGATAGGGCGTTGACCACGGAAATGCCGACGCCGTGCAAGCCGCCGGAAACGGCATAGGAATCGGAGTCGAATTTACCGCCGGCGTGTAGCTGCGTCATGACCACCTGGACGGTCGGCGCACCGGAGGCGTGCATCTCCACCGGGATACCGCGGCCATTATCGATGACCTCGACGCCGCCGTCTTCCAAAAGCTTGACGGTAACTTTGTCCGCGAAGCCTGCCATGGCCTCATCGACGGAGTTATCGACGATCTCCCAGATAAGGTGGTGCAAACCGCGCGATCCGGTAGAACCGATGTACATACCGGGGCGCTTGCGGACGGCCTCTAGACCTTCCAGGATCGTAATTGATCCAGCATCATATGCGTGTTCTTCAGCCACGGATTCGTGCTCTCCTTTTGGCTATAGCTAATTCTAAGACTTTCACTATTCTACACGCATACCCCCTACTGAATGACACCCCACACCGGCCAGAGGTAGCTATGTGGCGCGCTCTGTGGTTATTTATCTTTTAAACGGCAGAGCTAACCTGCGCCTATCAGCCACTTATCAGCCGTAGGTATCTTGCGATCCCTGCGGTTTCACCCACTGCCGACCCTCGTAATTGCGCTGCTGCCGCGGGCCATGGATCCGCAGTTCAGCGATGACATCGGGGCCGAGCCGGTCCGCAATTTTGCGCAGGATTTCCCGCTGCAGGTAGCGCAGTTCCGTGGCCCAAGTGGAGTTATCGCAGGAAATATAGACGATCTTGTCCTTGATTTTTTGCGGCTGCGTATGGGCAGCGATGCGCTCGCCCACCAGGTTTTCCCAATTTCCCATCACCCAGCCGTGCGCTAATTCATGCTCCCAGCCGCGGTGGGAAATCTCCTTTTTAATCTGTGCGCCCAGGCTCGGCACGTCGATCTTTCGCCGCGGCCTCCTGCCATCGGCACCGGTAGGCCTGCCTACCTGGTAGCCGCGATAGTTCTGCTGTTGGGCATCCTCCAAGGAGGGCACCGGCATCTTCGGCACCGGGCGCGTAAGCTTTGGCGGATTCTTCGAGGTAGAGCGCACCAACCGGAAGTATTGGGTGACGGGATCCGTGCGCTGCGTGCCGGTTTCCCCTTCTTCCTCACTCATGCCTCTTCCTCGCTATCCTCTCCCGCGGTTTCTTCCGTGTGCAGGGTGGAAATGCGCCCCTTGTCCGTATCTTCCACTCCTACCCGGTAACGCACAATGGGCTCCAGGTTATCCGGTAAGTCCTCATCCACCGCGGCGGTAATTAGCACCTGCTCTGCCGTGGCGGCCAGGTGAACCAGCTGGGTGCGGCGCTTGGCATCGAGCTCGGCAAAGACATCATCCAAGATGAGGACCGGATCGGATCCCCCATCCTCGCGCAGTAGCTCAAACTCCGCTAGGCGCAGGGCGATGGCATAAGACCAGGTTTCGCCGTGGCTGGCAAAACCCTTGGCCGGCTGATCCCCCAGGTGGAGCACGAGATCATCGCGGTGCGGGCCCACCAAAGAGATCCCGCGCTCGATCTCGCGCTGCCGGGCATTAGCCAACTCGGTCAGCATGACCGCCTCCAGCACCTCGCGGTCAGAGGTATCGATGGTGGATTTATACTCCACGTGCGCAGGCCGCGACTCCGGTGCGAGGCCGGCATAGGCGGCGGGAATGTGGTCCAAGAGGGCATCGACAAGCGCAAGGCGCGCCGCAATGACCTGTGCGCCTAAGCGCGCGAGCTGGGCATCCCACGTATCCAGCGTCGATAGCGCCGATGCGCCGTCGCTATCGCCGTAGCCGCGCCGCAAGCTTGCTGATGCCGACTTCAACAACGCATTGCGCTGCTTTAATACCTTGTCATAATCCGCCTTAACCCCAGCTAGGCGCGGGGTCCGCGAGGCGATGATGCT
Organism: Corynebacterium sp. KPL2838; assembly: GCF_040225455.1. Classification (NCBI taxonomy): domain Bacteria; kingdom Bacillati; phylum Actinomycetota; class Actinomycetes; order Mycobacteriales; family Corynebacteriaceae; genus Corynebacterium; species Corynebacterium sp. KPL2838. Next base: position 5,178 of record NZ_JBEHFT010000012.1, read on the forward strand.
ATCGAGATACGCGCGGCGCCCCGCGGGCTCACCGCGCACCAAGGCCAAATCCTCAGGGGAAAACAGCACCGTTTTCACCACGCCGAGTAACTCGCGCGGGCTGCGCAGCCTAGTGCGGTTAATCTGCGCCTGATTGGCGGCATGTGGTTTGACCAGCAAGTGGGTGGTTAATTCACGCCCCTGGTTGACGGCAGTAAGGGACACCCGCGCGCTCTGCGCACCCTGGCGCACCAGCGGCGAATCATGGGAGACGCGGTGGGAAGACAGGTGAGCGGTATAGCCCACGGCTTCCACGATATTGGTCTTGCCAAAGCCATTGCGGCCCACGAACAGAGTGATCCCCGGGCCCAGCTCAAGTTTTAGTTCGGGCCATGAGCGAAAATCCCGAACATCGAGATCCCTTATAAACATTAACCTGGCAGGCGCACCGGCATTAAGAGGTAAGTGAAGTTGGTCTGCGGCGTGGGGAAATTGCCATCCTCATCTGCTTCCGGCAGCTCTTCTGGCTCCGGGATCATGATGGCGGGGCGGGAAGGCTCCGTGAACCCGAAGACCACGCGATCGGTGTTGATGACAGCAAGGCCATCCTTCAAATAGCCCGGGTTGAAGGCGATCAAGAATTCATCGCGGCCGTGGAATGCACACGGCAGCGTCTCGGTGGCATTACCGGCATCGGCGCCGGCGGACAGGGTGACCTGGCCATCGGCAAATTCCATGCGGATCTGCGCATTGCGGTCCGTCAACAAGGAAACGCGGCGAATGGCTTCTTGCAGCGGCGCCACCTCAACCGAGGCAATATTCGTGTGGGACTTGGGAAGCAAGGGCTGGACGTTTGGGAAATCCGCATCCAGCATGCGCGTGGTGGTTTCGCGGTTATCCGCATGCAGGCCAAATAGGCCATCGGCGCCGATATTATCGCCGGAGCCCACCGCGATCTCAATGGGAATATTCAAATGTGGATCCAGGCTGCGCCCGGTATCTTGCAGGGTCTTTGCCGGAACCAGGAGCTTAGCCTCAACGTCCTCAGCCGCCGGCTCCCACTCCAGGGTGCGCATGGCCAAACGGAAACGGTCCGTAGCCGTCATCTCAATATCCTTGCCGTGGATATCCATGTGCACGCCAGTGAGCATGGGCAGGGTGTCATCCTTGCCGGCCGCGGCCGCAACCTGCTGGATCGCCTCTGCGAATAGCTGCGGTTGGATCGTTCCGGTGACCTCAGGCAGGACCGGCAATTGCGGGTAATCATCGAGCGGGATGAGAGGTAGCTCAAAGCGGGAGGAACCACAAGCAACCAAAGCCTTGGAATCTACCTGGGAGATCTCCACTTCCTTATTGGGCAAGGTAGCCACGATATCGGAGAGCAATTTACCGGCAACGGCAATCTGGCCGGGCTCGTCCACCATGCCCGCGATGCGCACCCGGGTAGAAACCTCGTAATCAAAGCCGGTGAACTCTAAGCCGTTGTCATCAGCGGTGATGAGCATCGCGCGCAGCACTGGCTGGGTGACCTTGGAAGGCAGGCTGCGGGCAACCCACGCTACGGCGTTGGCAAGGTCATCTTTGGCAACGCGAAATGACACGGCTTCATCCATGGTGCGAAGAGCTCCTCTTTGGCGGGGTAGGAATGTGTAACTTTCAAAAGCTGGCTTCCAACTTACCGCATCCGGTGAACCTTGTAATTTTCCCTCCGCCCGTCCGAGCCAACGCCGCGCGCTCGGGACCGGGCACAATTTCACACATCCCCTTTCTACTTACAAGATCAGAGAAATAATTTAGTAGTAGTAATAAGCGCTGTGGGATCTGTGATCAACGGGGTAAATGACAAGTTCAGCGCGGCGATCCGGGGTGTGCCAATTCTTGTGATCTTGCTGTGATCAACTGGCCCGGAGTGTGGATAAATATGCGGGTCATCGTTTTATCCACAGTCTTTAGTAGTTATCCACGGATCTGCACACAGTGCTGATCACAGGGGCGTCTGTGCTGGATAGGGCCTGTGGAATTTAAAACTGTGAGCAAAATCTACAAATTACATCCGTGAAATTACACAGGTGTGGATAACTCTGTGGATAGCTGTTTATATGACCCTTACTGGGACAAAAGCGCTGGTAGATGGATGTGGCAGGTGGGGGCATCGGCAAGCGCACCGCCTGCTTACAAAAATGGCGCCTTCCTGTTATTCAAGGAAGACGCCACCGGGTGGTTGTGTTTTTCTCTAGCCGCGACCGCGATTCTTGATGCGCTGGGTCAGGGACTGAATCTCGTCGTAGGTATTGCGCTTTTCCGTCATCTCTTTGCGGATCTTGCGATCGGCATAGATCACCGTGGTGTGGTCCTTGCCGCCGAATTGCTCGCCAATCTTGGGCAGCGAAAGCTCGGTCAATTCGCGGCAGAGGTACATGGCCAGCTGGCGGGCGTGGGCCACCGCGCGCTTCTTGCCGGCACCGCGCAGGGTTTCAACATCAATATCGAAGTATTCCGCGGTGACTTCCATGATGGAGGCTGCGGTAATTTGCCGATCAGCAGAATCCGGCGCAAGATCGCGCAACGCAATTTCTGCCATTTCCACGTTGATCGGCTCATTGACTAAGGACGAGTAGGCGGATACGCGAATGAGCGCGCCCTCAAGCTCGCGGATGGAGGATTCGAAGCGCGAGGCAATGAGTTCCAGGACGGAACGATCCACTTCAGTGCCATCGGCGGCGGCCTTCTTCATCAAAATGGCAATGCGGGTTTCCAGATCGGGCGGTTGAATATCCGTAATCAACCCACCCTCAAAGCGGGTGCGCAGGCGATCCTCCAGCGTGGTGAGCTGTTTTGGTGGGCGGTCCGAGGACAAAATGATCTGTTTATTGGCCTGGTGCAGCGCATTGAAGGTGTGGAAGAACTCCTCCTGCGTGGATTCCTTGCCCTCTAAGAACTGGATATCATCCACCATCAAAATATCGAGGTTGCGGTAGCGCCGCTTGAAGGATTCCTGGCGGTCATCGCGCAAGGAATTAATATAATCATTCGTAAATTCTTCCGAGGACACGTATTTCACACGCAGCCCTGGGTGCAGCACCTGTGCGTAGTTGCCGGCGGCATGCAAAAGGTGCGTTTTACCCAGACCAGAACCACCCCAAATAAACAATGGGTTATAGGCGCGGGCGGGATTTTCCGCCACCGCCACCGCCGCGCCATTGGCAAAACGATTCGATGAACCGATGACGAAGCTTTCAAAAGTGTGCTTCGGGTTCAGCGAGGTCTCCCGATTGGGATCGTGCGCCGGGGCCTCCCGCGGAATGCGCGCGGCATTCGCAGATCCGCCGAACTCTGGTTGCTGGCGGTTATAGTCCTGCTGGCTGGTGTAGTGCTCCGCCAATTCATCCAGGCTTGCCGGGGCATGGCTGGACCGCCAATTAGGCGGGGTCTGACCTGCGGTGGGGTTGTGGTTTCCGCGGGCTGCCGACGCATCCGTTTGCTGGGGGCGAGAGACGTAATTTTGCGCGGAAGAAGAATCATTCTGTGCCGGCGGCATGTATTGTGCCTGCGGGTTGGGCTGGGAGGAAGGGGTCTGCGTACTTGCCGATGCCCCTCCCGGTGCCGGCCCCGAATTCGACGGGTTAGCCGGCGGTTGTGGCTCCTGTGGGGTAGCCAAGGTGACGGCGAAAGAACACGGGCGACCAAGGTGGCGGGTAAGGGCCTTGGAGATGTATCCGCCGAGCTCATTTTCTACAACTTCTTTGGCGTTGACATTTTCCGCTGCGACAAGCGTGTAGCCTTCCACCATCATGATCGGGCGAACCAACTGCAGGTAAAGGCGTTGTGTATGCGAAAAGCTCGGGACCTCAGAGTTGGGTTGCTCGGATTGCGCGAGCAGATCATCGACGATCGCGCGCCAGACAGCTTCTAGGTTCGCTTGTGGTTCAGTCACAACGGGCTACCTTCAATAATTCTCTCGGGGACGGGTGGACAGTAAATAACAAATTCCACGGTGGATTCCACCGCGGTTTTCACAGTGGTTTTTATCGAGTCACCTCGATCTCCACAAAGTTATCCACAGGTGTGGAAGAAATAGTTATTCACAGCTTAGTGCATGGCTGTGGATAACTTGTGATAGACCACTTTATAGCGTTGTACTGCGTAAACACTAAAACTCTCAAGTGGTTATTTAGAGTTATCCACAACGGTTTGCTAGCTGTGAAATTCGATTACTTAGTTCTACCGCCGCGAAGGCGGGTGTGTCTAACGGAAGATTTATACTTAAAATGCAAGCGGCTATGGACCATCGCGGCGCGCTGGATTAGCCGCAGGATGAGCGCCAAAACTGGCCTTCTAGCTGCAGGAAAAAACACTTATGTAATTTCGGGTGTACCCGAGTGTCGATTTGTTTCCAGCGGTTTAAATCACGTAATCTGGCATGGTCTATTGCAACAGAGAGTTGCGCGTGAACAGGACAGCGTCACTTCGCATTGGCTGGGCTACCAGAGCTCGCCGAGCGTTTAGATAACAGTGACGCGTCAGGTTCATGGAATCCATTCATCAGTGGATGTGCTGCCGTTTTGTGGCGGCAGTATGTCCACGTACAACTTCAAGGAGAATTGACGTGGCAAAGGGTAAGCGCACGTTCCAGCCGAACAACCGTCGCCGTGCACGTAAGCACGGTTTCCGTACTCGCATGAGCACCCGCTCCGGTCGTGCAATTGTGGCCGCTCGCCGCAAGAAGGGCCGCGCAAAGCTGTCCGCATAAGTCATGCTGCCAGCCCACCACAAGCTCACATCGCCGCCGCAATTTCGGCGGACGATGAAGGGCAGTCGCCGGCAGGGCACTCGCACCGTCGTCGTGCATGCGCGCGACACCATGAGTGCGAATTCCAATGGCACCATGGGCAATCCGGCCGAGATCGCGGCCACCGGGCCGCGATTCGGCCTCATTGTTTCTAAAGCCGTCGGGAATGCAGTGGTACGCCACCGCACCTCCCGGCGGCTTCGCCATGTGTGCATGACGCTCATCCCCAAGCTCCCAGCGGGCGTGGATGTAGTGATTCGTGCGCTACCTGCAAGTGCGACCGCTACCAGTGAGCAATTAGAAAAAGATATTACTAAGGCGCTGCGCAAACAATGGGATATTTAAATACCCGTGGGGAAGAAATTCCCGCAGCCTCCGGACTGGCTGCACCGCTGGTTAAAGCGGTTCGTTTCTACCAAAAGCATGTCTCGGGCCTTAAGATGGTATCAACCTGTCGGTTCGAACCGACATGCAGTGCTTATGCCTTAGAGGCGTTGTCCAGACACGGCGCGCTTAAAGGTACGGCGATGGCAATGGCTAGGGTGTGCAAATGTGGGCCCTGGCATCCGGGCGGATTCGATCCAGTCCCGGGACCGGTCACCAACAACAACTGAGGATTAAACACTCGTGCTTAATTTCATTTACTGGCCAATTTCGGCCGTTTTATGGTTCTGGCACTGGCTGCTATCCCTCGTAATGGATCCCGCGTGGGGCATTACGTGGATTTTGGCCATCGTGCTGCTGACCTGGACGCTGAAGACGCTCATGGTCAAGCCCACCGTGAGCCAGATTCGCTCTTCGCGCAAGATGCAGGAAATCCAGCCTAAGGTGCAGGAAATCCGCGCGAAGTACGGCAAGGATCAGGCTCGGGCTGCGCAGGAAATGCAAAAGGTCTATAAGGAATCTGGCGTTCGCCCGATGGCCGGCTGCCTTCCGGTCTTGGTACAGATTCCAATGTTCATTGGTCTTTTCCACGTGCTGCGCTCGTTCGACCGCACGGTTTCTGTAGCCGGCGGCATTGGACACCCCAGCGGCGAGCCGATGTCCATTGAGGCCAACGCCAATACCGCGAACTACATCTTCAAGCCGGAGCTCGTTCAGCAGTTCTTGGACGCCAAGATCTTTGGCGTTCCGCTGGTTACGAACCTCCGCCTGAACTCGCCCTTGGTGGAAGGCGTTACCACCACCACCCAGGCGGCGTTCATCATTGTGCCGATGATTGCCGTCATTGTGGTGCTGATGCACTTCAACGCGCGCATGAGCCTGAACCGCCAAGAAAAGCGCCGCGCCCAGGGCAAAACTTCCGCCCCGCAGGGCCAGAATGCGGAAATGATGCAGCAGCAGATGGCCATGATGTCCAAGATGATGCTGTGGGTCATGCCCGCAATGCTGATCTTCTCCGGCTTCATCTGGCCCATCGGTTTGTTGTTCTACATGCTGTCCAACACCGTGTGGACCTTCTTCCAGACCCGCATCATCTACGGCAAGATGGACCGCGAAGAAGAAGAGGAAGAGGCCGCTAAGATTGAAGCTAAGCGCACTACCGCTCCAAAGCCTGGCGCTCGTAAGAAAGACAACCGCACCAAGAAACAGCGGAAGAACGACAACTAAACAGCTACTGAGGAGATTCTCATAGTGTCCGAGATGGACCCGTCTGCAGTATTTGGCTCCCGCCTGCCGCTCGCGCAGGAATACCACGATTCGCTCGCTACAGACGGGTCCACTCGTGGTTTTATCGGCCCGCGCGAGGTACCGCGGCTGTGGGAGCGCCACATTTTAAACTGCGCCGTTATTGAACAAGTCATTCCGGAAGGCGCCACGGTTATCGATGTCGGCTCTGGTGCCGGATTGCCCGGCATCCCGCTGGCCATCGCTCGTCCCGATCTGCACATCACGCTCATTGAGCCGCTTTTGAAGCGCTATAACTACCTCAATGAGATCACCGAAAAGCTGGGCTTAGATAACGTCACCGTGCTGCGCGGGCGCGCCGAAGAAGGACCCATTAAAAAGGCAGTGGCCGGCGCGGACGTGGTGACCTCCCGTGCAGTTGCTCCCCTGGGAAAGCTGGCAAAGTGGTCTCTTCCCCTAGTACGCAAAGGCGGGGAAATGATCGCGCTGAAGGGCTCTTCTGTACACGAAGAGCTGGAGCGCGATGCCGCGGATATTAAGAAGGCCGGCGGCGGAAAAGCCGAGGTCACGACCGTTCATGGAACCACGATTATCCGTGTCCCGCGCGTGAACTAAAGTAGACGGCATGACTAATCCGCGCCTTATCACTATTGCTAACCAGAAGGGCGGCGTAGGTAAAACCACCTCCGCCGCCAACTTGGCCGCAGCCCTTGCTACTGAAGGCAAGAAGGTATTGGTCATTGACCTTGACCCCCAGGGAAACGCATCGACCGCCATGGGCGCGGAACATAGCTCAGGAACCGATTCCAGCTATGAATTGCTCTTGGGTGATTGCACTGCGGAAAAGGCCATGCAGGCTTCCCCGCATAACTCCAACCTTTATTGCATCCCCGCGACCATCGATCTTGCCGGTGCGGAAATTGAGATGGTGTCTCTCGTGCGCCGCGAGTTTCGGCTTTACGATGCCCTCCATAACGGGTTCCTAGAAGAACACGGCTTTGAATACGTCTTTATTGATTGCCCGCCATCTTTGGGTTTGCTGACGATCAATGCCATGACGTGTGCGGAAGAAGTCATTATCCCTATCCAGTGTGAGTACTACGCACTGGAGGGCGTGGGCCAGTTACTGGGCAATATCACCATGATTCGCGAGCACCTCAATGAAGATCTGCATATCTCTGCGGTGCTCCTTACCATGTATGATGCACGTACACGTTTGGCCGAGGATGTGGCCGAAAACGTCCGCGAGCAATTTGGCGCCGTTGTCATGGGCAATGTCATCCCGCGTTCAGTGCGCGTCTCAGAGGCGCCTGGTTACGGGACCACGGTGATTGATTATGCCCCTTCGTCCACCGGTGCACGGGCGTACCTCGCCGCGGCTCGCGAGCTCAACAGGCGTGGTGATTATCGCCCGCATCCCACCACGGGAGCGATTGGCGTGAGCCCCGAAATTTATGCGGAATTGGAAGGATAGGATTTCATGGCAGAACAAAAGCAAGGTGGCCTAGGCAAAGGCCTAGCCGCTCTCATCCCGTCCGGCCCCGACGCACCCACCCGCAAACCACGGCTGGGTGATTCCGCCGCAGATATTATCTTGGGAAATTCCACGGGAAGTAGTGAGCGCAAGGCACGCGGCGAGAAGCGCGTAAAGGGTGCTCCCACCATCCAACAGGGCTCTGGGTCCAAGTCCTCCAAGAAACGGCAAGCTACGCCGGCGGCAATCGGTGCGACTTACCGCGAGATTTCCGTGGGGGAAATCGTCCCCAACCCCAAGCAGCCGCGCACCGTTTTTGATGAGGATGAGCTCAGCGAGCTGGTTCACTCCATCCGCGAGTTCGGCCTCCTGCAGCCGGTCGTCGTCCGCCCCTCCGAGGAGGGCGGATTCGAGCTCATCATGGGTGAGCGTCGTTGGCGAGCTTCCTCCAAGGCTGGCTTGGCCAACATCCCGGCCATCGTCCGCGACACCAAAGATGACAACCTGCTGCGCGATGCCCTGCTGGAAAACATCCACCGCGTCCAACTCAACCCTTTGGAAGAGGCACACGCTTATCAGCAGCTCTTGGAAGAGTTCGGAGTAACCCAGAACGAATTAGCGGATCGCATTGGCCGCTCGCGCCCACAGGTGACCAATATGCTCCGCCTGCTGCGGTTGCCGGTAGACGTGCAGAAGCGAGTTGCCGCAGGCACCCTCTCGGCCGGTCACGCCCGCGCTATCTTGGGCCTCGACGATAAGGAAGCGATGGACTACATCGCGGACCGGGTAATTTCGGAGGGCCTGTCCGTGCGTGCCACCGAGGAAGCCGTGACGCTATATAAGCGCGACGGGAAACCCGCAGAGAATAAGAAGAAGTCCCAAGTACCACAGCCGCAATTTTTCACCGACTCGGCTGAGCGCCTTTCGGATCGCTTCGATACTAAGGTCACCGTGACCATGGGCAAGCGCAAGGGCAAAATGGTCGTAGAATTCGGCGACCAGGAAGATTTCGAGCGCATCATGGCGCTGATGGAGCGGGATAAATAACCTGCTCTTGTGGCAGGTTCCCCAGGTGCCTGCCACATTCGCAAAGTTAGTGCCCTCCTCTTTAGAGCGAGGGCACTATTTTTTAGAAAAGATGAAGTGGCCCTTGGCTTGTTCTTCCTCATGTTCGGCGCCCAGCGGAATGCCCTTGCGCTCGCGCAGGAGCAGGGCTGCAATAAATCCGACGATGCTTGCAGAGACAAGATAGACGGATACCGCAAAGGTCGTGCCCGTTGCTTCTACCAACGAAGCCGCGATCATCGGGGCGAAGGCACCGCCGAGAACGGAGCCGATGGCATAGGTAATCGATACGCCCGAAGCGCGAATGGATGCTGGGAAAAGCTCTGTATACATGGCAGATTGCGCTCCGTAGGTTAAGCCGAGCCCGACCGTCAGGAAGATGAGGGCGGAATAAAGCAATCCCAGGGACGCCGTATTAACCAGCGGGAAAAGGGCCGCAGCGCCGATCGCTTGAATGACAAATCCGACGAGATACGTCGTGCGGCGCCCGATATAATCCGATAACCAGCCAGCGAAGAGCGTAAAGATGAGCCACGTAAAGGCGGACAGTGTGACGGCATTGAGGACATCGCCACGCGCAAGTGAGACCGGGCCCTCGGGGTTTGTGGCGTAATTTTGGATATAACCACCGGTGGTCATATAGCCCACGGTGCCGTTACCTGCAAAAACTAGGGCCGCGACGAGGACAAGCGGGAAATACCGCTTGAACAAGATACCAATGGGGTTTGCCGCCTCGCGTTTCTTATTATCTGAGATCTCTTGAAAGACCGGTGACTCATCCACGCCGATGCGGATGGCATAGCCAATGATGACTAGGACGAAGGAAAGCAAGAACGGCACGCGCCAACCCCATTCAAGGAAGGCATCCCCTGGGGCGATGATATTCATGATGGACAGAACGCCAGAGGACATCAGCAGGCCGATGGGGACTCCGATCTGTGGCCCAGCGCCGAAGAGGCCGCGCTTATCGTTGGGCGCGTGTTCAACTGCAAGCAGTACCGCGGAACCCCACTCTCCTCCAGCAGAGATGCCTTGAATGATGCGGAGGAAAATCAACAGGATAGGAGCCCATACCCCCGCCGTATCGTAGGTAGGCAGGAGGCCAATTAACGTGGTGGCCCCACCCATGGCAAAAAGGGTGACCATGAGGACGAGGCGGCGGCCAAGACGGTCACCAAAATGGCCCGCTAGGAAGGCGCCAAGTGGGCGAAAAAGGAAGGATAGGCCCACGGAGGCGAAGGAAACGATGCTGGCTACCCCACCTTCTAAGGGGCCGAACATTACTTGGTTAAATACTAGGCCGGCGACGGCGGCATAGAGAAAGTAGTCATACCATTCAATCGCGGTTCCGATTGTGGTGGCAGCTACTACGCGGCGCGTTTCTTTTCTGGAAATTGGGGCGGAGGTTGAGCTGCCCATTATAGGAATCCATTCAATTAGTAGATATCAATAGCTTGGACTGATACTAATCGAATGAATGCTATTGGTACAAGATAACGCAGTTAATCTTGCGCGGTAGCCAGCGATTAGGTCCGCTCTGTGCGCTTCAGCTTGTGCAGGCTAAGCCTGCTCTGCTTGAAGAAGCTCGGAGAACTTGTAGGTACCGGTTATGGCGGTGTCTTGCTCCATGAGGTACATGCGCTTGACGGCGATAACGATTGCTTCTGCAATATCGTCACGGCGTTTCGGGTTGGTCAGGATTTTGATGTCCTCAGGATTGGTGAGGTAACCCAAAAAGATCTGAACAACCGGCATCTGCGTCAGGCGCAAAAGATCCCAGGTGCGGCCGTGGTTAGAACAGTCCTGCAGATCGGTGCGGGCCACGATTTCACGCTGGATGAAGCCAGAAAGGGTTTCACCAATGAGTGAAGAGTTTCCGGATTCGGAACCAAAGTAGAACGTGGCTACGCCGTGGGCCTTCTCGTTGGGATAAGAATCGCACGCCAAAGAGATGACCATATCGGCATCGAAGGCATTGGCCAGCTCGGCACGGGATTGCACGTCCGCATCATCGGTGCGGGGGCGCGAAATAATGGTTTCCATGCCGGCGGCGATCATGCGGCCTTCGATGCGTTGGGTGAGATCCCAGAGGATTTCTTGCTCAGAAATATCACCAAAACGGCCCTTGACCGTGAAGCCGGAGTCCCGGCCACTTAGTGCAGGGTCAATGACCACGCGCTTGCCCGCCAACTTTGGACCAGCATTGCGCACACGCTCGCGCTCCAAAATATTGTGCGCCGAACCGCCGGTGATGCGGCGGCCAAGCAAGCTGAGTGCGCGAATGGTAGCCGGTCCACACACGCCATCTTCCTGCAGCCCGCAATTGTGCTGGTATTCGGTTAAGGCAGCGTGGGTATTGCGGCCAAAATGACCATCGACGCGATCTTGATAGAAACCGAGCTCTTGCAGTTGTTGCTGCAATTGCGAAATGTCATCGCCCACCAATGGGTTGGTGGGTTCATAGCTCAATACGCGGCTGCCCAGGGTATAAGAGGCTTGGCGCAATTCGCGCAGGGTCAGATCGTCGATCTCTCCCGTTGGGAGGATGCCGCGCGATTGCTGGAATGCCTTGAGCACTTCAGCGAGATCGGCATCAAAGGTCTTATCAGTCTCGGAGTACTTCTGCTTTTTCCAAGCAGATAGTTCGCCCGTGAAATCTGATAAGAGGCCAAGGCGAGCCAAGGTGGCGCGAGCTTCAGCTACGCGCACACTTGAATCACCAACCCGAAGAACGCGATTCACGCCTTTCACCCCTTCCACGGCCTAGGACTTTAGGCCGCATGGCAGATTTCCTACTCGGTAACTTTAGTAACAAGAGTAACAGCTATAGCTGCTTTTTCACTTGCGCCACGATGTCATCTTTAGAACGCAGGCCCACAAACTCGTCGACCTTTTCGCCATTGTTGAAAATCAATACATTTGGAATGGACATGATTTGGAACATGGCGCCGAGGTTTCGTTCTTCATCGACGTTGACCTGGGCGATGGTGACTTCACCGTCGAGCTCATCTGCTACCTCTTCCAAGATCGGAGACAGCTTCTTGCATGGCCCGCACCATTCCGCCCAGAAGTCCACGACGACGGGTTTATCCGCCTCGATGACATCAGAACGGAATGTTTCAGTGGTTACCTTTTTGACGTTACTCATACTGAATCTAACGGTTTGCAGCCAAGAATTGTTCCGCATCCATGGCAGCGCGGCAGCCAGAACCTGCAGCGGTGATGGCCTGCTGATAATGGTCATCTACCAAGTCACCGCAAGCGAAAACGCCAGGCAGAGAGGTCTTAGTAGAGGGCTGGTCAACCTCAACGTAACCATTGTCATTGACCTTGACCTGGCCGTTGAGGAAGGACGAACGCGGATCGTGGCCAATGGCAACGAACATGGCAGTCACGTCCAAGGTGGAGGTTTCCCCAGTCTCAACGTCCTTGAGCTCTAGGCCGCCGACCTTGCCGTCATCTTCAAGCACGCGCTCGACAACCTTATTGGTTTCCCACTTAATCTGCTCGTTGTCCTGGGCGCGGTCCAACATGATCTTGGAGGCGCGGAAGTTTTCGGAGCGGTTCACAATGGTGACAGACTCCGCGAACTTGGTCAGGAAGGTAGCTTCCTCCATAGCGGAATCGCCGCCGCCGATGACGGCGATATTGTGGCCCTTGAAGAAGAAGCCATCGCACGTAGCGCAGGTAGAAACACCGCGGCCGGAGAGCTCTTCTTCGCCGGGAATGCCAAGGTGGCGTGGTGCGGCGCCGGTGGCGAGGATTACCGTGCGGGCTTCAAAAACCTCGTCGCCCACGTGGAGCTTTTTAATATCGCCCTCCAACTCGACGGAGTCGACGACTTCCATGCGCAGATCCGCACCAAAGCGGATTGACTGTGCGCGCATTTCTTCCATGAGCTCTGGGCCCATGATGCCCTTTTGGAAGCCTGGGTAGTTCTCCACCTCGGTGGTGTTCATTAATTCGCCACCGTATTCAAATCCCTCGAATACAATGGGGCTGAGTTCAGCACGAGCGGCATAAAGCGCGGCGGTATAACCGGCAGGTCCGGAACCTACGATGGCAACATCGTGGACGGTCATTGCTAACTCCCTAAAATCACAGTGTCATTTTGCGTAACGTCAAGAGTCTACCCGCCTGATTGCGAATCATTCATATTGCAAAGGCTAGCGGCTGCGAAATTGATGCAAGAATGATGCGATATCGAGATGTAGTTAACCGATGGCTTCGCGTAAGACCTCCCGCGCGCGTGCCCGGCGAGATTTAACGGTGCCAGGCTTTACGCCCTGGGCGGTGGCGACTTCGTTGACGCGGAACCCGGCGACATCGGTAAGCATGAGGGCTTCGCGCTGATCTTGCCTTAAAAGCTCCATGGCCTCGCGGACGACGAGCTGTTCCGCCAGGTTTTCAGATGGGTTATGCGCCAGCAATGGATTGCGATCATCGGCAAAATCATCGCTATCGAGCGAGGCGTTTTCCCTATTAGCTCGGTGATTTAAATAGTCGTAGCCGGTGTTTTTAACCAGGCGGTGCAGCCACGTGCTTAAGGCCGATTCCCGCCGGTAGTTATGGAGATTGCAGCTAGCGCGCAGGAAGGCTTCTTGCACGACATCCTGCGCATCGTACTCATTCCTTGTATACCGCCGTGCCACGGTGGTCAGCCGCTTGCGGTGGCGTTCCACGATGGCGGAAAAGGCTTTATTATCCCCCTCGATAAAAGCATCAACTAATTCTTCGTCGCTGTGGTCAGGACTTAATGGCATCTGTAGATTCCCCCCGGATCAACAAGTGTTAAAGCAATTGTGACCCGAGGAGAACGCCGGTGCGAACCGGCGGCGGTACAGTCTATTGACCGCCTACTGTTGGGCGCGCACGCGCAGGGTGCGGCGCAGGTGGTCGCGGCACTCCAGAAGCACGCGGCGCAGCGCACCCGGCAGATCCTTGTGGAGGAGATCCGTAGTGGCGGACTCCGCCGTGGAAGATTCCGGGTAAAGGCCGCGGATCAGCCGGTTGGCTATCTCAATCGGGTGGTTATCCCAAATATCTTCGACGCGGCGGAAGAACTCTTCGGCGAATTCTTCCTGCAGTTTTGCCGAGCGCGGGGCGTTGAAGCCTGCTAGCAGGGCATCGACCTCCGCATTGGAATACTCCCCTGGCGTCAGCGCGCTATCGAAGGCGGCCCGCTTGGTCTCCGGCGTGGGGAAGGCGTGGCTAGCGCCCAAGAATTCGGCGGCACCGGTCAGCGTATTATCCCGCTGCTTTTCTGCCTCCAGCTCAGCTAGTGCGACGGCGTCGCGGGCGGCCAAGGCGCGCAGGATGGACCAGCGGATCTGCGGGTCGAGGCGCAGGCCCTCCACCGAGCCAACAAGCAGGTCACGCAGGCGCTCGGTGCCGGAGGCCTCCGGGGTTGCGGCCAGTGCGGCAATGGCGGTGCGGGCCAGAATGAGCTGCGCATCGGAGCCCGGATCCGCAGCGCCGAGCTGATCCCACAGCGCATCGGCGAATTCGGCGCGCACCTGCTCGCGGCGGTCTTCGGCCACATAGTGCTGGATGGCAAAGTGCGCATTGCCGTAGGCGGTGGTTAGCAGCGTGGCATTGGTCTCTGCGGGCGAGTGCTTGGCGACGACCCCCACGTACTCCTCCGCAGTCCACTCCCCGTCCCTGGTGAGGTTCCACAGCGAGGTCCAGATGACTGCGCGGCTGAGCCCATCCTGGACCTCGGACAGGTGATCGCCGATGGTGACAAGCGAAGCATCGTCGAAGCGGACCTTGGTGTAGGTGTGGTCGGCATCGTTAACCAGCAGCAGAGCCGGGGCCTTCTCACCCGCTGCCTCATCCACGATGGTGCGGTGACCACCGGCGGGAAGGTCGATGTCGAACTCGCGGTACTTGTTCAGGCGGGCATCAAAAAGCGCCACGCTCAGGCGGTGCGGGCGGGTCGTATCCTCGGCCTCGGCGCTCACCGCGAGCTCGGTAATCTTCTCGCCCTCCGTGTGCAGCTCCGGGGTGAGGGTATCTGGACCCCAGGTGCGCAGCCAAACCTTTGACCAGGAATCGAGATCGCGGTCAGTGTGCTTTTTCAGGGCCGTGAGCAGGTCATCGAAGGTGGCCGCGGCAAACGCATGCTCCTGGAAGTAATCCCGCGCCCCCGCATAAAAGTTATCGCGGCCCACGTAGTGCACGAGCTGCTTGAGTACCGCCGCGCCCTTGGCATAGGTAATGCCATCGAAATTCTGGCGCGCGGCATCCACGTCTGGGATATCGGCCTTGATGGGGTGCGTGGTGGGAAGCTGATCCTGCAGGTAGGCCCAGTTTTTGCGCTCGCCAGCGAAGTTGAACCACGCCTCTTCGTAGGCCGTGGCGTGCACGGAGGCATCGGCGCCCATGAACTCGGCAAAGGACTCCTTGAGCCAGAGATCGTCCCACCACTGCGGGGTGACAAGATCGCCGAACCACATGTGGGACATCTCGTGCAGGATGGTATTTGCGCGAGCGGCCTTCTGGCTGCGCGTGGCCTTAGAGCGGAAGATATAGCTTTCCGTGAAGGTCACCAAGCCCGGGTTCTCCATGGCGCCGAGGTTATATTCCGGCACGAAGATGGAATCGTACTTGCCCCAAGGGTAGGCAAAGCCGAAGTTCTCGTGGAAATAGTCCATGCCCTGCGCGGTAAGCTCCAGGATTTCCTCGTCCAAATACTCAAACATGGAGGCGCGGGCAAAGGCGCGCAGCTGCGCGGAGTGATCGCCATCCGGCGAGTTCCAGGTGCGTTCTTGATACTTATACGGCCCAGCGGCAAAAGAGGTGAGGTACGTCGAAAGCGGCGGGGTGGGCGCAAAGCGAACCGTAGTATTGTCCCCCTGTTCCTCGCGCTCTGCCTCCGGCTGGTTGGAAAGGATCTGCCAGTCCTTCGGCGCGGTCATGGCGACGTGGAACGGCGCCTTGAGGTCGGGCTGCTCAAAGCAGGGAAAGATGCGGCGGGCATCGGAAGGCTCGAGGTGCGAGTACAGATAGGTCGCGTCATCGGCCTGGTCGTGCATGCGGTGCAAACCCTGGCCCGTGCGCGAGTAGCGCGAGGCGCCAGTGACCTCAATCGTCAGCTCCTCCCCCACCGGTAGCCCGTGGAGGCGGATAAGGCTGCCATCAAAATCGACGTCCTGCGCCTGACCGTTAACCGTTACCTGTTCTACCGATTCTCCCAGGTAGTCCACGAAAAGCTCGGGCTCGGTGGTGGTGAGCTTAATGCGGCTCGTCGCGCCGAACGTGGGGCTTTCCTTCACCTGAGATAAGTCCAGGTGCAGGTGGTATGCCCACAGGTCTACTGCTGCGGCGCGCTCTTGGAGTAGCTCGTGCTGGGTTTTATCGCGTTGTGTCGTCATAGTTAGAAACTATAGTTACCGCAGCGGGAGATGTAACAAGGTATTGGATTTGATAAGCGGAGTGTGGCGATGCTGGGCTCAGCATTCACTTCTGCTGAGATTTGATAATCGCTACAGCGGCGAATGCTACGTATGCGATCAGTACGCCAGCAGTGGCAAAGCTAAAGGATGCCATTGCGGAACTTGAAATGTTCTCTCGGACTGCAAAGCTCACAGCTGACACAATCCCGGCGGCTATCGCAATGGAATTTACGGCAAGTGGAATCGTCGCCTTATAGTGATGAATCTGCCAAGCGGTGACCGCCGTTCCAAAAAGCAGGCCAATAATTACAAATGCATTGTCTTGCATGTACATAGCCCACAGGCACGAGGAGACCGCCAATATCCCCAGCGATGCGTAGGTGATGCCTCGTGAAGTAGTGGCCGTTTTCATGGTGTTCTCCTTGCATCTCGTCCCGGCATTTCTGTCTGTGATTCCTGGGGAGGAAACCACGTCCAGCTATGTCACGCCTTCAACACTCGAAAGGAAACCAGTGTTCGTGTTTGGGCAATCACGATCTGCCCGATCATTCGGGTAGGCGCAGATTCATACATTAAATCCACGTACTTCAGTGAGGCGTACACCATCATTATTGCATCCTAGGAGCAAAGGAAGGGTGAGTTTTCCTGCAGTAGCCCCGGTGGTAGTACACCGATGCTCTGGTATGGGCGCGGTGCCAGGCTAGCGTGGGCGCAACTTATCTCCAGTTAGCACAAGTTGTTTGCAGTTGTTTCGAGCGAGCCGGGAAGCTGTTGGGCTGGGGCCCAAGATTGAAAGCCTTGGGCAGGGAATATGACTAAAGCCCGCGGCCGAGTGGGTACGCGGCGCGGGCTTTAGCTGTTGGTAACCAGGGGGCTGTGAGAACCCAAGGTTTTCAAAGAAGTGCGATTACTGCTTGATGGCAGAAAC
Source organism: Corynebacterium sp. KPL2838 (assembly GCF_040225455.1). Taxonomy (NCBI): domain Bacteria; kingdom Bacillati; phylum Actinomycetota; class Actinomycetes; order Mycobacteriales; family Corynebacteriaceae; genus Corynebacterium; species Corynebacterium sp. KPL2838. The sequence goes on from NZ_JBEHFT010000012.1 coordinate 22,439, forward strand.
CTCGAGCTCGATCTTGATGTCTTCAGAAACGAGGACGCCGCCGGTCTTGAGCGGAGCGTTGAAGTCGATGCCGAAGTCCTTGCGGTTGATCTTGGTCTGTGCCTCGAAGCCCAGACGGAAGTTGCCGAATGGGTCCTCAGCGGTAGCGACCTCTTCAACCTTGAGGTCGACAGACTTGGTGGTGCCCTTGATGGTGAGGTCACCGGTGACGGTGCCGTTGCCGTCCTCATCAACGTTGACGTTGGTGGTGGTGAAGGAAAGCTCTGGGTACTCCTCCACGTTGAAGAAGTCTTCGTTCTTTACGTGACCATCGCGGTCCTCGTTACCGGTGGAGATAGAAGCAGCCTTGATGGTGGCCTCTGCGGTTGACTCGGCGATGTTCTCGGCGACATTGATGGTGCCTTCGAATTCACCGAAGTTGCCGCGCACCTTGGTAACCATGGCGTGCTTGGTAACGAAGCCGATGACGGTGTGCTCTTTATCGATGGTGTAGGTACCTGCTGCGAGGGACATGATTAATTCTCCTAACGTTGTTGTTGATATAACACCAACCACGATACTCGATTAGACAGTTTAGTCAAGCCTTGAAGTAAAAATTTCCGTTCCAACTCGCTGACCTTGGCATTAAGGGTGGCCTACAAGCTGGACCTCCCCCAGTGTAACCTCCTTCGACTTAGGCAGTTCCGTGATTACTATCAGCGCGGCATCGTATTGTTGGGGCGTTTCCTTCAGCTCCAAGTCCTCGCTTGCGTGCTTAAACTTGCCCTCCGCCAATTGGGGAAGAGAAGCCAGCTGCGGGTGCTTTGGATCGAAATCGTCTTTATTGACGCCGTAGATTTCGTAGTGCGCACCATTGGACCTGGTGTGGGTCACAGTCATGACCGAAAGATGGGCCGGGTTATCCAGGGTGACCAAGGCCCCAGAACCGGATTCCTTCGTGGACCAGGTGGTGATCGTCTTGCCATCGATAAGCTGCTCGTTATCCTCGCCATCTGGAACCGTGATGGCGGAAGATTCCTTGAGGTGCACCGGCGGGGTATCCGGGATCATCGTGGAGCCTTGCACGGTTTCAGTAACCGAACCGGACTTTTCTACATCGCTGAGCAGGGACATGACCCACGTCGTCAGCGCTGCCATGCCCACGACGAAGATGGTGGCGAAAATGCCGATGACCACGACGCCGGAACCCGAGTAACCGCGGCCACCAAAGCCTGGTTCTTGCTTCGGATCCTCTTCCTGCGAGGGTTCATCTTCAACGACCACGGGGAGGGCCTCCGTCTTTTCTTCCTGTTCTTCTGGGGCGAATTCACGCAGGCGCTTGGCGATGCCCGCCGAGGTCAGCCCCTCCGCCTCCTGCAGCTTTTCCAACTTTTCTTCGCGGGTTTCTGCATCCGCGGCATCGAAGGCCAGCCGTGCTGCTTCGAGTCGCTCTGCGGCCTCGTCGGCGGTGAGATTGGCGTCATCGGAAATATCGCGCAGCTTCTTCGGCGATGGTTCGGTGGATTCGACCAGCATGCTTAGCGCGGAGCTGAGGGCCTCGCGGTCGCTTTCTGCAGACGTCCCGTCCAGCACCGCGGGGAAGGCAACCTTGACGATGCCGGAGGTGGATACGCGGAAGCGGTCGCGGTGCTCCACGCCGAGGATAAGGCCGGCGTCGTGGGCCGTGGCGGCATCGGCAAACAGCGGCGCGGTAGCGCGGGCGACGGAATTGGGGTCGAGGTTATCTGCCTCTGCCACCTGCTTGAGGGAGGTGCCCTCAAACCAGTCCGCCACCACCAGGCAGCCGGTGCGGTAGGACAAAATCTCGATATTATCCGCCATGGTCTCCAGGTTGAGCTCGGCCAAACGCCGCGTATTGCGGGAGATTTCGGCGGAGCGGCGGGCAGAGACCGTGGGCGTCGATGGTGCGATGGGCGCCTGGGTATTGGTATCGACGAACGTCAGCGCCACGAGGCGGCCGGTGGTTTGTTCGCGGGCCTGCCAGAACCGAGCGCCGGATACAGCGCCGTGATCCTGCAGGAGGCGGAAGCGGCCGTCCGAGACAGGGGCGCCTGGGACCAAGCGCGGGCCGCGGACGATACCGGCGGACATCGGCGGCGGCACCAAGGTGGCATTGAAGGAATCCTGCGTATAGACCGGCTGGATTTCCTGCAGGTCCGGTTCCTCGACCTCGATGGCCTTGGAACTGTCCACCGTGATGAACCGGGACATTCCCGGGATGCGCTGGAGGGCGCGGGCCAGGTTCTGCACCTCGGGCAGGGAGGACTTGGACAGCACGAGCCCGGTGATAATCACAAAGACGATGCCCAGCACCACGATCTTGACCAGCGAGACGATCGAAGGCAATTGCTCCGGCAAGACCAACTGCATGAGCCAGTACAGCGCCCACGACACAACCAGGCCGACCGCGCCGGCGCCGGCGGACCAAAGGACCGTTTGGGTTACGGCCTTGCCTCCCAGGCTGCCCAGCTTGCGCTTGAGCAGGAAGCCGCCGATGACCGCACCGGAGACAAAGCCAAAGCCGTTGGCGGTACCGAGGAGGATAACCACTCGGTCCGGGTTGCTGGTCATCAACGGCGCCAGCAAGGTCAGCACGACCTTAGTCAGCGTGATGCCGGCAATGATGAAGGTGGGCGTCCACGCCTCTTCCCTAGCGTAGAAAACGCGCAGGTGCAGCAGCACCAGCGCATAGGGGATCAAGGTAAAGGCAGAAAAACTGATGGTGAGGCCGAGCTGCTCTGCGCTATCCGCGCCGTAGGCGCCGTACTGGAACAGGGCGCGAGCAATGGGCACGCCGAAGCCCGTCATGAAAATGACGATGGGGATAAGCGCAACGAAGGTCAGCTTGGTACCCAAGGTGAGGTCGCGTACCACGGCATCGACATCGCCATCGGCGGCATTGCGCGAAAGCCGCGGCATGATGGCGGTCAACAAGGTCACGCCGATAACGCCATAGGGCACCTGCAGCATCAGCCACGCGTTCTGGTACACCAGCGGCGCACCGGCATCGGCATACGCCGCCACGCGGGAGGTGACCACATAACCCAGCTGGGAGATGGCCACGTAGGTAATAATGGCCAGCGCCATGCCGCCGAATTGTTTGATGCGGGCATCGAGGCCCCACTTCGGGCGCAGGTTGATGCCGGCCTTTTTCAGGTATGGAACAAGGATCAAGCACTGCACAATCACTGCAGTGGTGGTGCCCAGACCCAGCAGCATGATGTGTGGATCCGCCACCGGCGTAGGTTCGTGCGGGTCGAGGCGGCCCGGCAAAAAGCGATAAGCCAGCAAGACGCTGATGGAGATGATGTTATTGATCACCGGTGCCCAGGCGCCAGGGCCGAAGATATTCTTGGTATTTAAGACCGCCTGGAAGAGGGCGAAAAGGCCGTAGAAAAGGATCTGCGGCAAGAGCAAGAAGGCCAATGATGTTGCCTGGACGGCATTGGCCTTGGAATCTTCAGGCAGCATCATCCTCGTTAATAATGGCGCGAAGATAACGGAGAGGATGGTAACGATGCCCAGGATGGAAAACGCCAGGGTAAAAAGTCTTCGGACGAAGGTTTCCCCGCGGTCCGAGTCTTCCTTCTCCGCGCGCACCAAGACCGGAACCACCAGTGAGGTCAGCACCGCGCCCAGCACGATTTCGGTGACCAGGTTGGGGATCTGGTTGGCGCTACTGAAGGCCGTTCCCACCGTGGCACCAAGGGTGGCGCCAATAAGCATCTGCCGCAGGAAGCCGGTGATGCGCGAGAGCAGCGTGGCAATGGCCATCGTTCCCGTCGCGCGGATCACGTCCTGATTGGAGGCCTCGATCTCCGCATTGCGGCCAGTCAGCGCGGACTTATCTTCCTCAGGGGGAACAGTCGTGTTCTGCACTGAGGGCTTGGGCCGCTTTTCTGGTACCGGTGCGGGTGGAGAGGCGCGCACGATGCGGCCGCGCGCGCCGGCGGTAACCGGGACACGGTTCTCTTCCGCATTGGGGGCGGTATCCGTGGGGTCTACCGCGCCCGCAGGTGCCTTCTCCGCGTGGTGGGCCTGGCGGCCATCTTTTTCGGTCATAGAGGATACAACTTCAACTTTTACTTTTCAGCCTTGTGATTTTTGCGTCGGTGACGGCCAAGCCGAAAGAGCGTAGCCAAAACCAGCACGAGAGCGCCGGCTATGCCGGCAGCGTATAAGGTTACGATACCGGCACGTGTCTGCACGGAGATAGTGATGGGCTGCGAAATGGTCTGATCTTTAGGAGTGGCCAGCCACAGCCCAATGTCCGTGCGATCCGCGTCCTTCGGCATATCAGCGGTCATGGATACAGTAATAGAGCCCTTAGCGGGAATACGGACGCTTTTGGGTGTGTTGAGCCGCGCGCCATCGGGGGCATCGTATTGCAGCTTTGCCTCCACCGGCAACGGCAGGCCATTTTCGGCCACGATGAGTAGCGGAGATGACTCAGATACGCGGGTATAAACATTTCCCGGGGGGATGAGGGAGACAGAATCGCGCAGATCCCGCAGCGTATTGGAGTGCATCTCCATGGTGCGGGAAAAGGACTCGCGCGCCGCGGCGTGGGTGCCCAAGCTATCGCGATTATTAAGCGATAACGAGTTGAGGAGATCGCGGCGCAGCGGCAGCACGAATTCAGAGCGCGTCATGGTGATATCAGGGTCATCGACCACGATATTCATCAGCTCATCGGTATAGCGCGCCTGTTGCTCAACGCGGGCCAATTCCGGCTCCGAAAAGACCGCCGGATCGATAAAGGGACTACCGGTAGGAGCGTTGGGATCGCCTTGTTGCAATTCCACCGAGCTGATCCCGCGGGGGCGGGAGTGGCCGGACTTGAGCAGGTCTTCCGCGGCGGCGAGTGCATGCTCGGCCGCGCTTGGGTCAAGGTAGTTGGGAAGCTTGGCCACGGTATCTTCCCCGCCCGCAAGGCTGAGGGCCGCCCCGCCCGTGATGGCGCGAGACAAAGCAGAATCTTTGGAGTAGTCATAGCGCAGCTCCGGGTTGGAATAACCAACCGTCTGTGGCTTGGAGCCGGTTTGGGATAGCAGGGCGCCAAGGGAGGCATCGAAAGTCGCGGCCTCGCCGGACCAGTTCGAATTATCCGCAACTAGGGATGGCACCGGCAATTTTTGGTCAATATAACCGGAACCTACCGCCAGGATATTGCTGGCCGGCGCTTTGCCCAGGATGCGCTCGATGGTCTGGTTTCCGCGCTGTAAACCTTCAAAGAGAAGGGCAGGATTATTGGCCCTAGCCACCGCAGAGGCATTCGCATTGGCCCAGGGCATGGCGATGAAACAATCCAACTCGCGCAGGCGCTCTAGCCACCGCGCGGCATCATTTTTAGCTTCGCCTGGCTCTCCTTTGTCATCGTCACTGCTCCGCGACCAAGAATCGCGCAGGCGCTTGGGGCGATCGCCTTGCGCGGGGCGCGTGGAATTGACCGTATAGCCTTGCGACATGCGGTTGACGGTATCGAGCAGCGCGGGGTCGATGGCCACACAGCCGGCCCCCTGCAGGTCATGATCCTCGTAGGTAGAAACCAACGTATCGAGGCGGCCGCCTTCGCGCAGTTCGTGCCCTAACTCATCGGAGGACAAGATGAGCTCTTCTCCCCCAAGCCCGCCGGGGAGGATGTCCAGGTTCGCGCTGATGGGATAAACCACCGTGAGATCGTGCGGTTGGGACTCCTCGGCATCGTCGTGTTCTTCTTCTGGTGCCGCTTCTTCCGGTGCCGCGGCCGCCGCGACACCAGTCGGCCCTTCTCCGGAGAATTGGGCCACAAATCGCTCTTCCGCTAGGCTCACCGCATCGCCCTCGAGAGTGCCGGTCAAGGTAAATAGCAGCGGATAGGCGCCCGGTTCATTGATTGCCAAGGTGCGCTCGGCATCTAAGCCACTGGGCACGGTAAAGCTTATTTCCCGTGTTTCACCTGGCTGCAGCGGTGCGGTGGTCATGCCAGAGCCATAATAAGGAAAATCACCGGTGGCCATTTCCGTACGCGCTTCTGCTGCATCAGCAACGCTATCGCCGCGGCGGCTCGTTACTTGCAGATCTTCCAAGGGCTGATCGGTGGGGTTATGCACGCGGAAGCGCAGCCGCATGTCAGTGCCTACGGTAAAGGGCTGGGCATCGATAAGATCCAGATCGGCGCGCTCCGGCCCGCGCGCGCCCAACCAGGCTTGGATATCCATCTGCTCGTCCGGAACAGAGTCCATTTGGGCCGCCGCGCTTGGTAAGAACAATCCCCAACCGGCAAGTACCGCGCAACCGCCAGCCGCGGCAAGTGATTTGAGGCGCTTGTGCATTAGCGTGGGGTCGCTTTCCCTGCGTCGGCTTCCTTTCGTGCGAGATCTGGGAGGAGATCGTGCGCGATGCGCGCGAGCTTGCGTTCGTCCGCGTACGCCAAGTGCTCGATGAGTTCAGAAACGGGAATCCAGGACACCTCGGTGACCTCTGGATCCTCATCATTCATGATGCCGTCCACAAAGCGCAGCAGGTGGTGGTGCACCGTCTTGTGAATGCGGACGCCATCAGAGACGAACCAATAATCGATCACGCCGAGGTCAGCGAAAACCTCGCCGGAAATACCGGTTTCTTCCCATACCTCTCGCTCTGCGGTGACCTCCTTGGCCTCGTCATTTTCCACGTGCCCCTTGGGCATGGACCACAATAAACGGCCGCGGCGGTCTAAGCGCCCAATCAGCGCTACGTAGACGCGGGACAGGTCCGCTTTACCGTTGCCATCGACGCACTCGGCGAGCCCAGAGATTACGAGCCCGCCCGCAGATGTCTCATCGCGGGTCTCCATGACGGTGGAGGTGCCGTGATTATTGCCACCGCGTTGCTGCCTGCGCTGCTGGTTAGTGCGGCGCGTGCGGTTATCCGGCCGCCGCCGGCGCCGGCGCCGGTTACGGCTACGGCCGCCTCCTTTGGAGGGGCCTTGCGCGGAGCCTTGTTCTTGGTTAGTCATCCCTGCCAATCGTAGTAGACTCTCACCCGTGAATTTTCAGGACACTCAGTTAATCGGCGTTCTTGCGCGCGCGGAGTCTACCGTGAACTCGCTCAGTGGCTTATTGAGCGGGCTGGTGGAGAAATTCAGCGCGCGTGGACATGCCCTCTACCTTGTGGGCGGTTCGGTGCGCGATGCCCTCCTCGGCCGCTTGGGCAATGATCTGGACTTCACCACCCCAGCGCGCCCAGAGGTGGTCAAGGAAATCCTGGATGAGTGGGCCGAAACGGTATGGGATACCGGCATTGCCTATGGCACCGTATCCGCCGTGTACAAGGGCCAACAGATAGAAATCACCACCTTCCGCTCTGATTCCTATGATGGGCAGTCCCGCAACCCCGAGGTCATCTACGGCGATAGCCTGGAAGGCGATTTGGTCCGGCGCGATTTCAAGGTCAATGCCATGGCTATTGAGCTGCTTGCCGATGCCACCTTTGAGTTCCACGATCCTCTCGGCGGCCTTCACGATGTGGCCAATAAGGTGCTCGACACCCCGGATAAACCAGAAATCTCCTTCCACGATGATCCACTGCGGATGCTGCGTGCCGCGCGTTTTGCGTCCCAATTAGAGTTTCACGTGGCAGACCGCGTGGTTGCTGCCATGCGCGATATGGCGGCAGAGATCCAGCGCATTACGGTAGAGCGCGTTCAAGTGGAGCTGGATAAGCTCATGTGCGGCAAAGCGCCGTGGGATGGCATCGACCTGTTGGTCAATACCGGGATTGCGGACTATATCTTCCCGGAGATCCCTGCCCTGCGCATGACCACGGACGAGCACGCACAGCACAAGGACGTATATGCGCATTCGTTGAAGGTACTGCGCCAGGCGATGGATCAAGAAGAAAACGGCCCCGACCTAGTATTGCGGTGGGCGGCATTGCTGCACGACATCGGCAAGCCCGATACCTTCGATAACACCGACGGCAAGGTTTCTTTCCACCACCACGAAGTGGTGGGCGCCAAGCTCACGCGGAAGCGGCTGCGGAAGCTGAAATACCCCAAGGCCACGACGGAAGATATTGGTCAGTTGGTCTACCTGCACATGCGCTTCCACGGCTTTGGGGAAAATCAATGGACCGATTCTGCCGTGCGGCGCTATGTTAACGACGCGGGTGATCTTCTCCCCCTCCTGCACAAGCTGGTGCGTGCCGATTGCACTACCCGCAATGCGAAAAAGGCGCGCCGCTTGCAGCGCACCTATGACCAGCTGGAGGAGCGAATTGCGGAGATCGGCCGCAAGGAAGACCTCGCACGGGTGCGCCCGGATCTAGATGGCAACGAGATCATGGAGATTTTGGGCCTCTCCCCTGGGCCCGAAGTGGGTCAGGCCTGGTCCTATTTGAAGGAAATGCGCTTGGAGTACGGCCCCCTCGAGCGGGAAGAAGCTATTGCGAAGTTGCGCCAGTGGTGGGAGTCTAAACAGTGATGTTTGCCGATAGATTATTTAACGCCCTCGAGCGCAACGAACCCGCCCCAGGGCAACTACTCGTGTCCGCACCGGGGATGCTGTCCCCGGAATTTGCCCGCTCCGTCATCCTGCTGGTTGAGCACAATGACATGATGACCTTCGGCGTGGACCTTACTAAGCGCTCAGAGGTGGCCATTTTTAACGTGCTCCCAGAATGGATGCCCGTCGTCGCTAAACCGCAGGCGCTGTATATCGGTGGCCCGCTCAACCAACAATCCGTCGTGGGCTTGGCGCAGACTAAGCAAGGCGTGGACCCAGATAAAGAGGAACAACTCAGCCGCCTTGCACCGCGCCTAGCGCACGTGGATCTGCGCTCCAACCCGGAAGATATCGAGCCGCTGGTTACCGGCATGCGCATGTTTGCCGGTTATGCCGAGTGGGGCCCCGGGCAGCTGGAGGAAGAAATCGAGGCCGGTGAATGGTTCGTGGCACCGGCCCTAGCGCAGGACGTGGTGGCCCCTGGCCAGGCCGATTTATGGGCCGATGTCATGAAACGCCAGCCTATGCCCCTGCCGTTGTATTCCACCTATCCCGTAAATGTGGATGATAATTAATTCCTAGGGGCCAGGAAGTGATCGGTTACACTAACCCGTATGCGCGAGGAAATCCACAAGGGCATTAAAGACACGTGGGCGGCGGCTCTCGGGCTAATTCCATTGGGCTTGGCTTTTGGCCTCTTGATGGTCCAATCCGGCTTTAGCTGGTGGTGGACGCCCATATTTTCCATCGTCATCTACGCCGGTTCTATGGAGTTTCTCGCCATTTCCATGGTTACCGGCGGAGTCTCCGCGCTCTCCTCGCTCCTTACCGGGTTTATGGTGAATTTCCGCCATATCTTCTACGGGCTAACGTTTCCCCGCAAGCGGATTAATTCCCCCGTGGGCAAGGCCTATTCCACCTATGCCCTCACGGATGAAACGTATGCCATCGTCTCGGCGCTGCCGCGCGAGGAGCGGCCTACCGGCATCCGCATTTTGAGTATTCAAATCTTTTGCCAAATTCTGTGGGTGGGTGGCGGACTCGTTGGTGCGCTCGCCGGCCAGGTAATCCCCTCCTCCGTTGAGGGAATGGAATTCGCCCTCGTCGCCCTATTCGTCGTTCTAGCGATGGACTCTTTCCGCAATAATCAGGATCTGTCGCTCCCGCTATCAGCCGCGGTCTTGGGCATTCTCGCTGCCTTCATTACCCCGGGGCAGTTGCTGATGGTCTCCTTGAGCGCTTTTTTCTTATTGCTCATCATTCGCTACCTATCGCCTCGCGTTGATAACGCGCTCACCTGGCGGCTGCAGCCGCTTGCCTCCACGACCGCGAAGGAGGAGAACTAAATGCCAGCTGGAGTCAGCTTAGGTGCGATTGCCGCAGTCCTTATCCCCGTAGGCATCGTGACCGTTTTATTGCGGGAGCTTCCCTTCTCCGCAAAGAAATGGATGAAGGATAGCGAGTTCTTTTCGCTGCTGGGCATGATGATGCCCGTGGGCGTTATGACCATCTTGGTGGTCTATGCCGTTGCCGGACAGGCGGACGACACCGGCGGTTTATGGCCAGTGTTGCTGGGCGTGTTGGTCACCGTCGGGCTGCACAGGTGGAAGCGGGATTCCGGATTATCCATCTTCGGCGGTACCGCTTTCTACATGCTGCTGGTGAACGTGGTGCTTTAGCCCGCGCTTAGCTAAAGGCCAAACTTGGTGGTAGCTTCCGTCCAGAGCGCCTCAAACTGTTCTTGGTCCATGTAGCGGGCGCTAATATCCGGGAACTCATCGTAGGTATCGGGGTGCGGAACCATTTCTTGCGGCTTGTCCACGTTTCCCGTGGAACTATTTGGGGTCGCTACCCCGACGACGGAGTCCGCGGGGTCCAGAGCGATCATGCGGTGCATGCGGCAGCGCTGGGCATCGTGTTCTTCTAATTCTGCGAGGTGGACCGCTGAGCCCACTCCCGGGACGGAGAGTTCGGTGCGTACATAAAGGTAGTTAGCCATGGCCACCTAGTGTAGTTGTTCTTCGTCCTGCTGGGCGTACCGGGATGCCAACAATGAACAGATCATCAGCTGCACCTGGTGGTAAATCATGAGTGGGAGAATCAAGAGCCCGAGCGATGTCGATCCGGAGGCAAAGATGACAGAGGCCATGGGAAGACCAGTGGCCAAGGACTTCTTGGATCCGCAGAACTGGATCGCTATGGTATCGGCGCGAGAAAACCCCAGTTTTCCAGAGATAAACCGCGTCAGCCACAACATGAAAATGACGAATGCCGCAGCGAATACGACGAGGAAGACAATCTCCCAAACAGAAATGGAGGAGCAAATTCCATCGACCACGCCCTTAGAAAAGGCCGAATAGACCACCATGGCAATGGAGCCGCGGTCCACCACCTTTGTAGCCTTGCTTTGTGCGAGGTCCGCTATCCAACGTCGGGTTAATTGGCCCAGCACGAATGGAGCGAGGAGTAGGAGGGAGATTTCCCCAAAGACGGAGGTATCGATATGCAGCCCGGAACCGGTACCCATGAGAAGCATGACTAGGACTGGTGTGATAAGGACGCCGGCCAAGTTGGAGGTTGAGGCGGAGACAATGGCCCCAGATACGTTTCCCTTGGCAATGGAGGTAAACGCCACTGAGGACTGCACGCTGGACGGGACTAGCGTGAGGAATAGGATCCCCATGTACATATCGTCCGTAATGAATCCAGTGAGCGGCTGCAGTGCCAAGCCAATGAGGGGATAAATAACGAAGGTGAACGCGAGAATGGTGAGGTGGAGCCGCCAGTGCTTGAGCCCATTTAAAGCTTCTTGGGTGGATAACCGCGCGCCATAGAGAAAAAATAACAGTGCGATCGCCACATTCGTCAGACTGCCAAAGACGTCAGCGAAGGTGCCGCGGGCCGGTGCAATGATCGCGATTGCCACGGCAATAAGAATGAGGACGATGAGCGGATCCGGCTTTTTGAGTCTGTGCAGCATGACCAAAAGTGTAAACCGTCGCGCGTGGTTCCACGAAAGGTTGTGGAGATAATTTTCTCCCGTGTACCCTTTAAGCCGCATAGTTTCACGTGAAACCATGCGGGTAGAAGGTGAGGCATCCGCGGGTATTTACGCGGTAGTGACCTTTGCGCCCTCTTGGCTTACCTCAAACTCTTTGAGTGGGTCTCGGCCGGGCCCTTCGATGACCGAACCGTCTTGCAGGTTATAGGACGTATGATGCGCAGTGCAGGTGGCAGTCATACCGTCGATTTCTGTAATGGGGTTTTGTTGGTGCGGGCAGGTTTGGGAGTAGGCCTTAAACTCCCCCTCTTGCGGCTGTGTGAAGATAACCCCATCGACGATGATTCCGGAGCCTACGGGAATGTCCGTAGCCGCGATCTCCGCGGACGGTTCTGAGCCGCAGGCCGCGAGGTACGCACCTGCGAAAGTTGTAGCGGATCCGAGCAAAAACATGCGACGCGAACAAATAGCCATAGCCCCTACTCTATCCTGAATGGTTTAAGGTCGGAATATTATTTCGTCGGCGGGTAGTAATACTTGTGCGGAAATCATAACGAGGAAGTATCAGGTGCAGGTTTCACGTGAAACATACAATTAGGAAAAGTTACCGTTCCAGGTGGCGACGGAACCAGACTCGGTGGGCGTGAGTTCATAGGTGCCGGAATCTAAACCCAAATCATTAACGATGGGGTGTGGCCCCTCCCCTCCTGCGACTTGTGACTCGGGATCGAGGCGGTGGGAATCGGCGACATAAGAACCGATGCTAAAAGTGGAGACGGCGATTGCGGCGAGAGCTGTAGTTTTCTTCATGCCTCCCATTGTCTACCCTTGCCTGTATTAGGTGTAGCGGCTGAGTGGCACTGTGCGGAACCTTTATGCGAGTTCTATGAATTTCCACAGGAATTGCATTTAGTGGAGTGGGTCCACTATAGCTAAAGACCAATATAGGTACATCACCGCATGACCCTTTTAATTTAGTTGTGACGAAAATGTGATGATTCCTCCACTTAGAGTAATAACGTCACTGTGTCATAAACAATCTCCCTCCCCTGTCTCTGTGTGTGGCGATTGCCGGACAGGAAAGGGAGGGAGAGAAGGAACGCGAAAGCTAATTATTTAATTATCAGAATGCCGGGCGGCCTGGCGGAGTGCGCCCAGATCAACCTCCGGTTGGGTGACGGAGTCAGTGGAGGCCTCCTCCCCACCGCAGCCGCCGGAGCCGCAGTTGCAGCTATCGCCACAACCATCGTCATCCGCATGCGCTTGCTCATAAAGAAATGCCGCGCGCGATCCAAGGTTCGAACCGACGGAAAGCGCGAGGATCGCGATGACGAAAGTGGTCACCGGAATGAGCCACATCCAACCCTCCGCGCGGAAAGCTACGACGCCACCGAAAAGTAGCGATACTCCGCCTAGGGCCCAGAAGGGACCGGCGACCGCGTGGGCATTATCCCACGCTTCTCGCGACTTTCGGATTTCTTGTAAACGCAAGCCGATGTATTTATTGCCGGGCAACCGCTTGGTGGCGGCGAGTGCGCCCACCGCGATAAGGAAAACGGCAAGGACTAAAAATATGATTCCCACTGCGACCATATCCTTAGTTTAATCCTGCAATGCCATATTGGAAATTAAGCTACGGGGCTTGTGTCTTAAATATAAGGCGGCTCGGGTAATATTCAATTTGGATCGATCGATAGATATTCGCTCGGTTTTGCACCTGCACCACGTTGTCTCTCCTTCCGCTGGACCGCACCCACGTGCGTTCTCGGACTGGGAACACCTAACCTGATTGTGATTGCATGAATCTCAAGAAAATAGCGGACTCTCTCCTTTTCCGCATCGTTCTCGCCATCGTGCTTGGCATCGTCGTTAGCCTTTTTGCGCCCGAATGGTTCGGTCGAGCCTTTGCCACGTTTAACGGGCTATTTGGTAACTTCCTCAATTTCTTCATTCCTGTCTTGATTTTTGCCCTCGTCGCTCCGGCAATCGCCGGTCTAGGCAAGGGCGCTGGAAAATGGTTGGGGGTTACAGCGGGCATCGCCTATGGCTCCACCATTCTTGCGGGGTTGATTGCCTATGGCTTGGCACAGTGGCTCTATCCCTCGATGTTGGCGGGCCAAACCCTAGTAACCAACGTGTCGGACGTTGACGAAGGCTCCCTCTCCCCTTATTTCGAGGTGGAGATGGCACCACCGTTTGAGGTGATGACGGCGCTATTGCTCTCCTTCTGCATTGGTGTCGCTATGACGACGGTGAAGTCCGATACGCTCTATACCGTCACCAAGGAACTGGAAAATGTGGTGGTTAAGGTCATTTGGGGATTCGTCATTCCTATTTTGCCGTTCTACATTTTCGGCATGTTCCTTGGCCTGGGTATGAATGGCAATATTGGAGATGTCCTCTCTGCCTTTGCGAAGGTACTGATCCTGGCAGTGGTTATGACGTTGGTGTACCTCGTGCTCCAGTACGTGGTTGCCGGTGCAATCGCAGGGAAGAACCCTTTTAAGGCGCTGCGGAATATGCTTCCGGCTTACTTCACGGCATTGGGCACGTCTTCTTCTGCGGCAACCATTCCGGTCTCCCTGGAGTCCAGCTTGCGCAACGGCATTTCGAAGCCGGTTGCGAGCTTCGTGATCCCGCTGTGCGCGACGATCCACCTGTCCGGCTCTATGATGAAGCTGACGCTTTACGCATTCGCCATCGTCTTTATGGCCAATATGGATATCAGCACTGGTACCGGCCTAGGCTTTATCTTCCTGTTGGGAATCATGATGATCGCCGCACCAGGCGTGCCGGGTGGTGCCGTTATGGTAGCCGTTGGTCTGCTGGCGGACATGATGGGCTTTGATGACGGAATGGTGGCGTTGATGATCGCGGCCTATATTGCGATTGACTCCGTCGGCACCGCAGCGAACGTCACCGGCGATGGAGCCATCGCGATGGTCGTTGATAAGTTTGCCCGCGATAAGGTCGATACTCTCAATGAAGAAGAGGCAGAGACTGCGGCCTAGTTTCACGTGAAACAATTGAGCCCCCTGGCTTCCCCACCCAACAAATTTGGGAGGAAGCCAGGGGGCTTTTTGGGGCGCCACCGTTCGGACGCGCCCTATTTCTTGGTCGCTTCCTTCATCCCGGCGATGAATTCGGTCAGCTCCGCATGCAAGGCATTCGCATCATTGATCGTCCCGGCGGCATTGGTTTCACGTGAAACATGGCGGTCGATAATCTTGGTAATGGCGGAGCCGGTAATGGCGCCTGCAGCGTTTGCAGCGATGGCATCGGCGACGTGCTGTGGCGACGAAATACCGAAACCGAGCAGCACCGGTGGACCATCGAAGCGCTGAATGCTGGCAACCACCTCATCGAGGCCAGTGGTCTCAGATTCTTTCTCGGTTCCCGTCACGCCATCGCGGGAGATCGCGTAAATATATCCCTGTGAATGCTTGGCGACGCCGGCAAGCGTGCGTTCAGCGGCCCGCGCGGGTGCGATGAAGATGGGGTCGATTTCAGCTTCCTTTGCCGCGGCGATGAAAGGGGCGCCTTCGCGCACGGGGACATCGGGAAGCAAAATGCTATCGGCACCAGCTTCCGCGAACTCCGCATAGAATTGCTCCACCCCGCGGGCGAAGGCAACGTTGCCATAGATCAACATGCCGATGGGCAGATCAGGGAACTCCGTGCGAATCGTCCGCACCTGTTCCAAAGCACTATCAAGGGTTGCTCCCCCATCGAGGGCGCGGATATGGGAGGCCTGGATGGTTGGGCCATCCGCCACTGGATCGGAGAAGGGGACGCCGAGCTCCAGGGCGTCCGCCCCGGCGACGACTGCGGTGCGGATGATATCCAGGCTAGCCTCAGGAGTTGGATCGTCCAGCATGATGAAAGGTACAAACGCGCCTTCCTTCTTCTCACTCAACGCGGCAAAAAGTTTATCGTAACGGCTGCCCATGATTAGTTCTCCTTGAGTTGCAGTTCGGGCTGGGAATCCAGGGTGTGGCGGACATGGTCGATGTCCTTATCGCCCCTGCCGGAAAGTGATACGAGGATGGTGATGTCCTCGTCCTTGCGCTTCAGTGCATAGGCCAGGGCGTGGGAGGATTCGAGGGCGGGAATGATGCCCTCCTTTTTGGACAACAGTTGGAAGGCCTGTAGAGCCTCTGCATCTGTGATCCCCACATATTTAGCGCGACCGGTGGCGTGCAGGTGCGCGTGCTGTGGGCCCACGCCGGGGTAATCCAAGCCGGCGGAAATGGAATAGGATTCTTCCACCTGGCCGTCAGAATTGCGCATGAGGTAACTGCGCGCGCCGTGGAGGATGCCCACGGTGCCGTTGTTAATGGTGGCACCGTGTTCCCCGGAATCGAGGCCCGCGCCGCCTGGCTCAGCACCTACCAATTCCACTTCTTCTTCGTCGATGAAATCTGCGAACATGCCGATTGCGTTGGAACCGCCGCCCACACAGGCGACGACGAGATCGGGCAGGCTGCCCGTCTTCTCGAGGAGCTGCGCCTTGGCCTCGGTGGAGATGACGCGGTGGAATTCACGCACAATCGTGGGAAATGGGTGTGGGCCGGCGGCGGTGCCGAGTAGGTAGTGCGATTCATGGAAAGTAGCGGTCCAATCGCGCAGCGCCTCGTTGACGGCATCCTTCAACGTCCCGGAGCCGGTATCGACGGGGATGACCTTTGCGCCCATGAGTTCCATGCGGAAGACGTTGGGTTGCTGGCGCTGGACATCCTTGGCGCCCATGTAGACCACACACTCGAGATCGAGCAGCGCACAGGCCAAAGCGGTCGCCGTGCCGTGCTGGCCCGCGCCGGTCTCGGCGATGATTCGCTTCTTGCCCATGCGCTTAGCCAAAAGGGCTTGGCCAAGCACCTGGTTCGTCTTATGGGCCCCGCCGTGGACGAGGTCCTCGCGCTTCAAGAAAATCCGCGCATTGCCGCCGAGCTTCTTAACCTCGGTGACGGGGGTCGGACGGCCTAGGTAATCGCGCAGCAATCCGGCGAGTTCTTCGCGGAAGCTGGGATCATTCTGGGCATCGACAAAAGCCTGCTCCAATTGATCCAATGCGGGGATGAGGGATTCCGGAACGTATTGTCCGCCGAATTCCCCGAAGTATGCGGGAAGGAGTGTTTCACGTGAATCGGGCATGGTTAATCTTTCTTGTCAGGTTCATTGAATAATCGGATGGTGCGGAAGGCTTGAGAAATCAGGGCGGCGTCTTTGTCCCCGGGGTGTGTTTCTAATCCCGAGTTCAGGTCGAGCCCCGCTGTTCCCACTTGGAGCGCGCCATCCAGGTTGTCGAGGTTGAGGCCACCGGCCAACAAGCTGTGGGCTTTGATGTCGTCCGGGATTTCTGACCAATCAAAGCTGCGTCCGGTCCCTCCCCTACCCGAGTCGAGCACAAGGCGGTCAACCCGTCCGGCGAGTTGCGACGCCATTTCTACCCACTGGGGGTTGGTCATATCGATGGCCCGCCAGACTAATTCTGCGTCGGTGTCCGCGAGGGCCGCGCGGGTACGGTCGATGAAAGCTAGCTCTCCATCCACGCTGCCTTGGAATGGGGCGTGCAACTGAATTCCGGACAGCCCACGGGTTGCCGCTATCTCTCGCAATTCGGCGGGGTCGTCGCTGCGGCTCACTGCTACGAAATCCAAGTCGGGTTCGGCGGCGATGATTTCCTCGGCGGTTTCACGTGAAACATTTCGCGGGGAATCTGGGGCGAAGATGAGCCCTCCGTAGCGGGCACCGGAGGCGCGGGCGGCTTGGGCGGTGGAGGCGGCGGTGAGTCCGCAGACCTTATTCGCACCGAAGAGCAGATCCCGGGCGGCGCGGTCGATGTCCTTGTGGGAGGTCAGTTGGGAGCCGACGAGGAAGGCGTTGGCGTGGGCGCCTAAACGTCGGACGGTGTGGTTATCGCGAATGCCGGATTCGGAAACGACGACTTTATTGTCAGGCACGTACCCGGCGAGTTGCTCGGTGCGGGAGAGATCGATGCTCAAGTCATGGAGGTTGCGGTTATTAATACCGATGATCTCCACCCCGAAGGACAGGGCGCGGTCCACCTCTTCCTTGGTGATGGCTTCAGTGAGAACGTCGAGACCTAACTTATCTGCCAAAGCCTTCAGCTGCGCAAAGGTCTCATCATCCACGATGGACATCATGAGCAAAATTGCATCCGCGCCGTAGTAGCGCGCGGCATAAACCTGAATCGGATCGACGATGAAATCCTTGCACAATACCGGCAGGTGCGTGGACTGGGCCACGGTCTGGAGGTGATCGTAATCCCCGCCGAACCGCTCGGGCTCGCACAGTACGGAAATTGCATCCGCATAGCGGGAATAGATGCGCGCGATATCGCCGGGGCGGTAATCCTCGCGAATCATTCCGAGGGATGGCGACGCAGACTTGCACTCCATGATGAAGCGGTTAGTGCCATTGAGCGCGGCAAAAAGCGAACAACGGGACGGCTCAAGCCTGTCTACGTCTACGTGCGCGATGCGTTCGCGAATGCCGGCAAGGTGTGTGCGGCGCTGAGCCACAATCCCCTCGAGCACCGTCGGCAGTTTCTCTTCTGTCATTTCTTATCCCTAGTGTGGTTTCTTTAGTATTCGGCTTCCTCGTGGGTGCGCAGCCAGCGGTCCACGTCCCCGCTATCGATGAGCCCCTTGGCGTGCGCGACGCCCTCCGCAATCGTTGCCGCGGTGCCAACCAGATAAAACATCGCTCCAGCCGATGCCGCGACCGCATCATAGTGCGCCGGCTTACCCGAGCCATTAAAGATGGCGCGCACGTGCTCGGCATTATCTTGTCCGTCGCCGCCGGCGAGCTCACTGAGCTCATGCTTGGCGATGCCCAGCGCCTCCGGCGTTAGCTCATAGTGCGAAATTTCGCCGTCCTTTAGTTCCCAGACCTGTGTGGTGCCGTGGGTAGCGATTTCATCGGTACCCGCACCGTGGACGACGAGCGCCCGTGTACGCCCCAGCTCCCGGAAAACTTCCGCGATCATGGGGCCTTGTGCTGGGTTGGCGATGCCCATGATCTGAAGCTCGGGGCGGCCCGGGGAGAGCAAGGGCCCCAAGGTATTGAAAATGGTGGAGACCCCGAGCGCCTTGCGCACCGGTTGCACGTGGGCTACGGCCGGGTTGTAGGCCGGAGCAAAGAGGAAGGTGAAGTTGGAGGCTTCGAACTGCCGCACGGCGCGATCCACGTCGAGGTCCAGCGGAATATTCAGTGCCTCAAGCACGTCGGCAGAACCGGACTTGGAGGAGACGGATCGATTGCCGTGCTTGACCATCCTCACTCCCCCAGCGGCGGCGACTAAGGAGGCGGCTGTCGTGATATTGATGGTATTCGCGCCATCGCCGCCCGTCCCCGCGGAGTCCATGAGTCCCTTTCCGGTAATGGGAAATGGGTGGCCAACTTTCAGGAACGCCTTGGCGGCGCCCGTAATATCCGCGAGGGTCTCGCCGCGGGTGCGGATATGTGTAAGCAGCGCGGAGATTTGAATATCGTCGTAATCGCCCACGGCAACTGGGGTGAAGACCTCGGTGGCCTCCTCCACGGTGGGCGCGGGATTATCCAAGAAGGCTTGCAGTGTTTTCAATGGGCTTTGGTTGGTCATTAGTGCTTCAGCTCCATGGTGGGATGAGTAGATAGTCGGTGAATGCAACGGTTCAGCATGTCTGGGCCACGAGGAGAAAGAATCGACTCTGGGTGGAATTGCATCCCCAGCGCCATGCCATCGTCCGTTTCGGCCGCCATCGCGATGGTGCCGATACCCGCCTTCGTCTCCGCGAGCACCCGCATGCCGGCCGGCACCTGCGTGCACCCCAAGGAGTGATACCGCGCCACCGGGACCTGGGTACCGGGGACGCCGGGCTGGGCGGGGTCGGCATCGGTGGCTAGGCCGGCGAAGACTGGGTGGGCGGTGCCGGCATCGGTAAGCGTCATGGGCATGGACTTACCGTGCACCGGCCCGCAGGGCCCTACCCCGCCCCCGTGGTATTCCAGTAGCGCCTGGAAACCTAGGCAGACGCCGAGGATGGGGATGGTGCCCAAGGTGGCATCGATAAGCTCCATCATGCAGCCAGCATCGCGCGGATGCCCAGGGCCCGGGGAAAGCACAATAATTTCGGGCTCGGCTGCGAGCACCTCCGCGACGGACACGCTGTTGCGGTAGACGGTGGTGCGGTAGCCGGCGAGGGCGTCGACGAGGTTATAGACAAAGGAATCGTGGTTATCGAGCAGAACCACATGCGGCGAATTCATCGCTGTACCTCCAGGGTGGCGTTGTGCGCGAGGACAATGGCGTGGAGAACGGCATAGGCCTTGTGCAGGGTTTCATCGGCTTCGGATTGCGGGACGGAATCGTGCACCACCCCGGCACCGGCTTGAACAGCAGCCGTACCGCGGTGCACGAAGGCGGAGCGAATGACAATGCAGGTATCCATGGCGCCGTCGCCGCGCAGGTACCCCACTGCGCCGCCGTAGGAGCCACGGCGTTTGTGTTCGGCTTGGCGGATGAGCTCGCTGGCGCGTAGCTTGGGCGCGCCGGTCAACGTTCCCATGTTCATGCAGGCGCGGTAGGCATCGAGGGCATCGAAGTCTTTGTGCAAGGTGGCGGTCACGCGGGAGACCAAGTGCATGACCCGCGAGTAGCGGTCTACTTGGAGCAAGTCTGCTACCCGCCGCGTGCCGGATTCTGCTACGCGGGCGAGATCATTGCGCGCGAGATCTACCAGCATGGTGTGCTCAGCTAGCTCCTTGGTATCCGTGCGCATCTCGAGTTCGTTGCGGATATCTAATTCATCGTTGATGGTGCCGTCCGGGTTGAGCCCGCGGGGCCTGGTTCCGGCAATGGGATAGAGCTCCACCTGCCGCGTCTTTGGATCAAACTTCAAATTGGACTCCGGCGATGCGCCGAAAAGCTCATAATCCTCTCCCCGGAGATAGAACATATACGGCGAAGGATTGGCCTCCCGGAGCTGGCGGTAGGCCGCGAAAGCATCGGGACAATCTACCGTGAAGGTACGGGCGGGGACGACCTGGTAAATATCGCCTGAGTCAATGTTGTCCTTGAGCCGCGTTACCTGTTCGCAAAACGCGGCATCATCAATATCCGCGGTCGCCGTCAAGGTGCCCGCGGGCTGGCTGGGCTCTGGATTCTTTATCTCGGCTACGGCTGTGCCGGTGAGTGCATCGAGCGTGTCTTCCAAGCGGGCTCGGTCGATATCCCAGCCCTCTACGTGCGCCGTCTGCGTGAGGTGATCCACCGCGAGGACGGTTTGGGCGACGAGGAATTCATAATCGGGAAACTTATTGGGCCCCTCGCCTACCTCAGGTAAGTTTTCAAAAGTGGCCAAATAGTCATAGGCAAACCCGCCGGCGACGAAGGGCAATAGGGGCGAGGAATAGGAATCATCGCGCTGCAGCGCGCGGAGGATATCCGCCGTCGATTCATCTAGGAGCCGTTGCCGTTCATCGGACTCGTTGGAGGGCGAGAACTCAAAAACAATTTCCGTGGTTTCACGTGAAACAATCCGGTCTGTAAAGCGCGATTGCAGCATGGTGATGAGCTGCTCCCCCGCTGGGCTGAGCGCCAGGACGCGAACCCGCTGGCCGGTGCAGGTGACTTTTGCCGCGGCATCAAGCACGGCCAAGCACGTGAGGCTCTTCTTGGTTTCAATATCAGCGCTTTCCAATAATAAGGAATCGCTCGATCGCGCCAAGCTATGAAATAGCGCTGAGGCATCCCGGCAATAGGCAATATCGCGGGTGGCGGTGTATGTCATTGCAGTGCCCTTTCAGGAGTAACTGAGGAACAGAGTGCGAGGGACCCGAGGTATCCGCGAGCAAAGGCACTGAAAACGCCGAAAGGCCCGCAGAATGCGAGCCTAAAAATGGGTTGCGAAGAAAGGCCCGCGAGTTACGCGCGCCACCACCAACGAGTAGTCATTTTCTTCATGGGCACTAGCCTAGCCTAAATTTCTATAGCGCGGAAGAAACAAGTGAAAAATATTCAATCGGTATCTAATAAGTGGTCTTCGTGTCCGTTAAGGGTAATGTGGTGCAGGTCTATATCTTCAAGAAAGGTGACGATAAGTGAGTATTAATATCGAAGAGGTAATTGCAAAGGTTCCCACCCAATTGCTTATCGGTGGTGAGTGGCGCGATTCCACCTCCGGTGAGACTTTTGACGTAGAAAACCCAGCGACGGGCGAGACGCTGGCGACGCTGTCTTCCGCAAACTCGGATGATGCGATTGCTGCCCTCGACGCTGCCTGTGCCGTGCAGGATGAATGGGCACGCACCACACCGCGCGAGCGCGCGGAGATTCTGCGCCGAGCATTCGATCTAGTACAGGAGCGGGCGGATGAATTCGCAGCACTGATGACACTAGAGATGGGTAAGCCCTTCGCGGAAGCTAAGGGTGAGGTCACTTATGGCGGCGAGTTCCTGCGTTGGTTCAGTGAGGAAACGGTGCGCGATTACGGTCGCGCCGCGACCGTTCCAGAAGGCACGCTGCGGATGATCACTCGCCGCAAGCCGGTGGGCCCCTGCCTCTTGATCACCCCGTGGAACTTCCCGTTGGCCATGGCTACCCGCAAGGTGGCTCCCGCGGTGGCAGCAGGCTGCACGATGGTGCTCAAGCCGGCCAAGCTGACTCCCCTGACTGCGCAGTACTTTGCGCAGACCATGATCGATGCTGGGCTTCCAAAGGGCGTGCTTAACGTCGTTGCCGGTAAGTCTGCATCTGCAATTTCGGAGCCATTGCTTGCCGATGACCGCTTGCGCAAGCTTTCCTTCACTGGTTCTACCCCAGTGGGTCGGACCCTTTTGAAGGGCGCGGCCGATAATGTGCTGCGTACCTCCATGGAACTGGGCGGCAATGCCCCATTCATTGTCTTTGAGGACGCAGATATTGACCAAGCAGTCCAGGGTGCGATGGGCGCCAAGATGCGCAATATTGGCGAGGCCTGCACCGCGGCTAACCGCTTCTTGGTCCACGAGTCTGTTACCGAGGAGTTCTCCGAGAAGCTCGTTGCGGAATTCGAGAAGCTCAATTTGGGCAATGGCATGGACGAAGGTGTTACCTGCGGTCCGCTCGTCGAGTCCAAGGCTTTGGAGAGCATTGCGGCACTGGTGGACGATGCTGCAGAAAAGGGCGCTACCATCGCCACCGGCGGTAAGCGCGGGGATGGCGCCGGCTACTTCTACGAGCCAACGGTGATTACCAATGTTTCACGTGAAACACGCGTCGCCCAGGAAGAGATCTTCGGCCCAGTCGCCCCGATTATCACCTTCAGCACCGAGGAAGAGGCGCTCGAGATCGCCAACGATACCGAGTACGGTTTGGCGTCTTACGTCTTTACCGAGAATTCCGACCGCCTGTGGCGCATCGCCGATGGCCTAGAGTTCGGCCTGATGGGCTTCAACGCCGGCGTTATCTCTAACGCCGCTGCCCCCTTCGGTGGCGTCAAGCAATCCGGAATGGGCCGCGAGGGTGGCGCGGAAGGTATCGAGGAATACACCTCCGTGCAGTACCTGGGCATCCGCGACCCTTATGCCAACGCTTAGGCCTTCAATCGGCAACGCAATCACTGTTTAGAGCGCGCTTATAACCGTGTTTGATTAAACATTTAAGTGCCAGCGGCGTATACTCACTCCCCGCATAATTGTGATTGCTTTCCTTCTCCCCGCACGCGGCCCTTTTGGGGCCGTGCGCGGTTGGGAGGATTTTTTATTTTTAATTGGAGTGAGTCTTGTCAACAACGAATTCAGCGGCTCAGCCGCCATTGGTTACACCCACGTTCCTGTTGGCGTGGGTGGCTAATTTTGGCCAGTTTCTTGTCTTCTACTTAACGGTAACGACCATGGCCCTGTATGCCGTCGAAAGCTTCGGGGCCTCCGATACCGTCAGCGGCTTTGCCTCTAGCGCCTTTGTTTTGGGTGCGACGTTCATGCGCATCTTCTCTGGCTGGTTGGTGGACCGCGTGGGGCAAAAGCGCGCCGCCCTGACCTCGCTGGCTTTTGTCAGTATCGTGACGGTGGGCTATTTCGTGGTCCATAACGTGGCCGTCCTCATCCTCGTGCGGCTGCTTCACGGCGCAGGCTATGCGTTGACCTCTACGGCGCTCATGGCCGTTGCGCAGTCCGTCATCCCCCAACAGCGCCGCGCGGAGGGCACCGGCTACTTCGCCCTCGGCACTACACTTGCCACCGCCTTTGGCCCGGCAGTGGGCTTGTTCTTGGCCAATAATATTGGCTACAACACCCTCTTCGCGGTCGCCCTGGGTTCCAATATCGTCTCCCTCGTGCTGGCGCTCGTATTGCGCTACCCGGCGGAGCTCGATGAAGAAAAGCCCGCTTTCAAGCTGCGCAATGCCGTGCACCCCAACGTGGTGCCCATTGGTATTTTCATGCTCCTGGTGGGCATCGCCTACTCCGGCGTGGTCACCTATCTCAACGCCTATGCGCGCGAAGAGGACCTGGCCACCGGCGCCGGCCTCTTTTTCATCGGCTACGCCGTAGTCATGCTCATCATGCGCTTCTTCTTGGGGCGCATCCAGGACCACAAAGGCGACAATTCGGTTATGTACCTGGGCCTGGTGTCCTTCGCCATCGCCCTTATCATCATGGGCTTTCCCAGCAATGACGTCATGCTCGTGGTCGCGGGTGCATTTACGGGCATGGGATACGGCACGCTAAGCCCCGCCTGCCAGGCCATCTCGGTGCGCTCTGTATCGGCTGCCCAAATAGGCGCGGGCATCTCCACGATGTTCCTCTTGATGGACTTCGGCATCGGCCTCGCCCCCTTCGGGCTTGGCCCCATCGTGAGTGCCACTGGCTTCGATACGATGTACCTCATCCTCGCCGGCCTCATCGTCGTCGCGGCGGTGTACTACTACATGGTGCACGGCCGCTACCCCAAGGCGAAGGCGCCCGTTATCAGCGCCGCAGAGGGCACGCAGACGGCCTAAAGCGGCACAGGTATTTGGCTCCGGGTTTATACCCGGAGCTTTTTTGCGTGCTGGGGCGGCAAGCACTCGGCATCGACCACGCGCCGGGCCATCGCCCGGTCCCCCATCTTGGCCGCAAACGCCATGCGCATGGTGATATCGTGCGCGGGAGCGGGGCCGCAGGTGATGGCATCCCCAGTAGAAATGCGCCCGGGCGAAATGACGCGGAAGTACACGCCGCAATCGCCGCGCGCGGTCCACCGCTTGAGCCAGCCCTTCTCCTGCACCCAGCCGGAAAAGGTTGCGCATGGCTGGCGGGGTACGGAGACCTCGAGCGTAGTCGTGCCGATGTGGAGGCGTTGGTTGATAAGCAGCGCGGAGAGATCAATGCCGCGCGTAGTGAGGTTTTCCCCAAAGGCCCCTGAATTCAGCGTGCGGCCCAGCGAATCCTCCCAATAATCTAGCTCCTCGCGGGCATAGGCATAGACCGCTTTGTCACTTCCACCGTGGTGCTCGCTATCGCCGATAGAATCGCCGCGCACGCCAGAGCCATCGCCGTAATTGGGGCCAGGTGCGGAAACATCGATAAAGTCTTGCGGGCGCTTGTCGATGCCCGAAAACTCATGCCTCCCGCTCGGATCCGGCCTGCGTACGGCGACGTTGGTGGAAATAACCTGCATATCAGTCACTGTAGTCGCGGGTAAGAGCCTCCGCAGTGAGAATATCCCGGTAAAACAGCTCTGGGGCCAGCGAAACCGCCTCCGCGAGCTGCGGGAGGGCGTTATCCAGCGCGGAGGCCACGGCCGCATCCGTCAGCTTCCCATTGGCCACCCCACGTGCGGCAATGGCAAAAACATAGGAAATAAATGGCATCCAAGCGGAGCTACCGAGATCCGTGTTTCCATCCCCAAAGGCATCCAGGGCGAGCAGCGTGTGCAATACCGACTTATCAACGTCCAACTGCTGTAGCGTCACCCGCAATTGCAGGGCGGTAGTGCGCAGGTTGGACATGGTTCCTAGGCGGGTCAGCGCCAAGTCATTGGCAAAGCATTCCCGCAGCGCGGCGATACGGTGGGCGTCATCGCATAGCTGCGCACTGTCCGTGGCGGGCGTTGGGGCCTCGCCGGTGGCGCTCATGAGCAGCATGGGGCGGGTGACATCGTCTACTCCCGTGGTGGCAGTCCGCCAGAGCGAGGGCGAGCCGGACTGTTCCACGTGGGCCTGGTTGGCATCGGCAAGCGCAGCAAGCACGGAAGAAGGATCCGCAGCCTCTGCCCCATCGCGGTTAAAGGAACGGGTAATCAGGCCCGTGCGCACCAATGCGCGCATGCGCTGGCCACGCTCGAAGTCCACCTGCATAAGCGCATCGAGGCTGGCGCGCGGATCGGCCTCAATGTCCTGGATAACACCCGCGAAGGTTTCCTTGGCCTTGGGGGCGAGGCGCCGCAGGGCGGCATAGTTTTCCCACGTGCCGGCGGTATTCTCACTCTCGCCGTCGTGGAAGATGATAAGAGAGCTTGCCGGTGGGTACTGCGGGGCGGCGAGATCGCTTGCAGGCTCATCCTCGCGGAAGTCCACGATGAGATCGCCAGCCTCGTGCAATTCCTCCGGTAGTTCGAAGCCCTCCTCTACCGGCTCCAAGGGCAGCGGCTCGCTGGCGGGATTGCCGAGCGGCCACGCCCACGCCAAAAGCTCCACTTCTTCCTCGTAGGTTTGCTCGGGCACCAAGATACCGTCTTCGATGGTGGCGCGGGCCACCAGCGGTGCCTTGCGCACCGTGGCGATGGCGGCATAAATCAAATCGCTTGCCGCGGTTGCCTCGTACTCCATCACGCGGCGATCCATGCTGCGCTTGAGGTGCGCCGCGCGCTCCTTATCCGGCAGGCCCTCTAGGTACTCCTCATAAGACAGCGTGGACCACAGGAGGTAGAGCTCCAGCGAGGACTTCTTGGTCAGCGCGGCCTTGAGGGCGCGATTCGGGACGGAGAGCGTGGTCGTCGCCTCCGTCGAACCATTGGCGATAACGAGATCCCGGATCTTCTGATTCTTATCAATGACCACGAATTTCGCCAGCGGCAGTGGCTCCGGCGAGTGCACCGTAAAGAGTGCATCCGCATCCAGCTGATCCGCCAGGATGACCTGCTTATCCATATAATCCACGGGCTCGGCCGCGGTGCGCTTTACGCGCGTGCGGATGGTGGCCGGGATGACCTCAAAGGTCAGCTCGTAGCCGGCCTCACTGCTGATGGTTTCCTCGCGCACCGATTCGTCTTCGCCAAATACGCGCTGGCCCTTTTCCATCTGAATGGGCTTATCGGGAGACGAGGCAAGCGCATAGCTAAACGGTGAGAGGTTCCCCAGCGCATCAATGAAGCGGAAGTTGGTGCCGCGGGGTCCCTCATTCTTGGAGCGCATGTGGAGGGTTTCGGCAAAGTTGAGATAGTGGACATCGACAAGCTCCTCGCCCTTGTACAGGCTAAAGCGGTACCGGCCCACCCAGGGGTCTTCGAAGACGTCACCGGGTAGAACCTCATGGATTCCCTCCGGCAGCTCATCTTCTAAGATTTCTTCCTCTTCCCCACCGATGGGGACATAGGTCAGTTGTAGGTGCAGTGGGGTATTGACCAAGAGGCGTGGGGATTTCGTGTACACCAGCTCGCCGTCCAGCCCGCGCGCGTTGGGCAAGGACTTGACCGCCATATCCCAGGAAAAATCCGCGCTCTCCGCGACGGTGCTGGTGGTCTTGTCCTGGCGCGGCACAGCAATGGAGAAGGAATCTTCTGTCGCTACCTCAAAGATGGACCAGCCTTCCCACGCGCCGTGCGGGCGCGGCTGACTATCCGGGACAGGAGTTAACTGCGTACCGGTCGGTGCGATGAAGATATACGCGCCCTGCGGGATGGGCTGCGTGCTATCGACGGGCCGGTGCGCGGAATCGAGCAGCAGGCCGCCATTGGCAATACCCGCAAACTCCAGCGTTTGCTCCGCAAACGTTACGGCAAGGTGGGTAAAGGGCTGCGGCATGGAAACCCACAGGCCAGGTTCCTCACCGGCGACGTAATAAAACTTGCGGGTGACCTCCGTGCCATCCAGCAACTGCGTGGTCACGGTCCATTGGGGGTCTTCCGGTTCATAGGCCGCGCTTACGGCTGGCAGGTAAAGCTCTAAAGTATCGGTATCCGGCGAGAGGCGAAGATGCGGGACCCCTTGAAAAACCGCCGCGTCTAGAAAAGATGATAGCTGGCTACGAAACTTCTCCTGGCTCATTTACACCAGCCTAGATCATTTTTGAAAAGATGTGGATTCTGCAGGCAGAGGGCAAAAAGAAGGCTTTCACCACTGAGAGTGATGAAAGCCTTTGCGCGCGACTAATAGCGCGGGTTAGTGGAAGAAGTTCCGCCACGCATTCGGGTTGATGGTGATGATGCCCAGCTGCTGCGCCAAGAAGGCAATGGCCCCGATGGCTAGAGAGGCGATACCGGCACCCGCGATGCCAGCGAGCAGCCCGCTCTTGGAAGAGCCGTCATCGGTACCGGCGTTATTACCGGGCTGATCGGATGCAGAATCGTCTGCCTGCTCGTTTCCGCCCTGGTCATCATGCTTTATCCACCATTCATTCAAGGTGAGCTTGGCCAAGGTGGTGTTATCGATGTAGTCACCGCGCACGGGGTCGGTGTGGGTGGCCTTCGCGCGAAGGGCCTCAGAGCCAGCACCCTTGAAGAAGAATGGGACGACCTGGTTGGTGTGCTGCGTGGAGTACCACTGGTGGCCAGAGGGCAGGGTGTTGCCACCGCCACCATTCATGGAGTTGAACTTACCCTCAGAGCGCTCGTTGGCACCGGAGAGGTATCCAGTTTCGTGGTCAGCGGTAACGACCAACAGGGTCTCGTCCCAGGAGGAGTTTTCTTCTACCCAGTCGATGGCGGCATCGACGGACTTATTGAAGTCCTGTACCTCTTCGATATCGCGGGCGGATTCGTTGCCGTGGCCGCTCCAGTCGATGGCACCGCCTTCAATCATGACGTGGAAGCCCTCGTCATTTTGGCCCAGTGCGTTGAGGGCGCCGGTGGTCATGGTGGGAAGATCCACGACTTCGTTGAAGGGAATGTCAAAAGGTTCCGCGGACTCGCCGGAGCGTGCCTGCTGCAAGGTAGAGGCCACAGGGGCCAGGCCGAAGTACTTCTCCCCCGCCGCGACATCGCCTTGGGCCAACGCCTCAAATTGCTCCTTGGTTTCGGCGTAGTTCCAGTCGGACTCGCCGGACGATAGCTTGTTGTAGACCTCTTCAGACAGGTACTTGTACTTGGCCTCATCCTTCTTCTTATTGTCATCGTCGTAGAACGGGTGGCCGGCACCCATGATGACATCGAGATCAGAGTTGAACATCTCATCCGCAATCTCAATGTAGTTATTGCGGGAGATATTGTGCGCGGCCCAGGCAGCTGGAGTGGCGTGACTAAACGGCACGGAGGAGACCACACCGGCGGACTTTCCGGCCTTCTTGGCGCGCTCGGAGGTGTTTTCCTGCTCGTGGCCGTAATCATTAACGCCCAGCTTGCCGTTATCGGTCTTCACACCGGTGGACATGGCGGTACCGGCAGCAGAAGAATCGGTGTATCCCTTATCCACGTACTCGTGGCTAGCCCACGCCTGTTGTGGGTCGTAGGAAGAGTTATTGGGATAGGTGGTCATGGACAGGCGGTTGAAGTCTTCGAAGCGCTGCACGGATTCGCCATCGAGTTCTTCTGGTCCTTCGGCGCTAAATGCGCCATCGACCAGGTACTTGGACTGGCCGGTTTCGTAGAGGTTGTTGAAGGCCACGTGGCCGTAGCCCATGCCATCACCAATCATGTAGATGATGTTCTTTGGGCCCTGGGATTCGGTGGCGGTGGCTGGAGCAATTGCGCCAGCAGTAGCTACGGTCGCGGCTACGGCAGCGGCGCCAATGCGGAGAGAAGTGCGCATGAATTGTCCTTTATGGAGGTGAGAGACGAAGAGATGGTGGCCCTGCAAACAAGAGAGAAATCACCCAGACATGGCTGGGTGCAAAGCCTTGAGTTGAAGATAAAGGCGCGATTCAACCACGAAAGGAACTGCGCGTTAATAGTTCCTAAACACTGCCGGAACATCCCGTAGCGCGCCTTACTCTTTGCCCCACTCTCCCGCACTCACCGCAGGAGTCGTGTCAAGGAATTTCGCCTGGCTACCGGTACGGCGCCGAATTAGTGAAGCAAAACCCACCTCTGCCTACCCTGCGCCGGATTGGGGCTATTACACTGTGTGTTTATGACTAAACCGAGCGATTCCACG
The DNA here is from genome assembly GCF_040225455.1 of Corynebacterium sp. KPL2838. NCBI lineage: Bacteria > Bacillati > Actinomycetota > Actinomycetes > Mycobacteriales > Corynebacteriaceae > Corynebacterium > Corynebacterium sp. KPL2838. Next base: position 52,180 of record NZ_JBEHFT010000012.1, read on the forward strand.
TCGTACCGCTACACCCCTGAGCTGGCGAACCAGATCGAAAAGACTTGGCAGCAGTATTGGAAGGACCACGAGACCTTTAACGCGCCGAACCCAGTCGGTTCGCTAGCTACGGGTGCGGGCGAGCTGCCCAAGGAAAAGCTCAACGTGCAGGACATGTTCCCCTACCCTTCCGGTGCGGGCCTGCACGTGGGGCACCCGTTTGGTTATATCGCCACCGATACCTATGCCCGCTATAACCGCATGCTGGGCAAGAATGTGCTGCACACCATGGGCTATGATGCCTTCGGCTTGCCGGCCGAGCAGTACGCCATTCAGACCGGTACGCACCCGCGGACCACCACGATGGCCAATATCGACAACATGCGCCGCCAGCTGGGCATGCTGGGCTTGGGTCACGATCCGCGCCGCTCGGTGGAATCCACGGATCCTGAGTTCTTTAAGTGGACCCAGTGGATCTTCCTGCAGATTTATAACTCCTGGTTCGATGAAGAGCAGCAAAAGGCTCGCCCCATTGCTGAGCTCATCAAGGAATTGGAGGCCAATAAGCGCACCACCAAGGACGGGCGCTACTACGAGGATTTGTCCCCGCAGGAGAAGGCCCAGGCCGTCGATGAGTTCCGCCTGGTCTACCTGTCCAACTCCACGGTGAACTGGTGCCCGGGCCTGGGTACCGTCTTGGCCAACGAGGAGGTCACCGCGGAAGGCAAGTCCGAGCGCGGCAACTTCCCGGTCTTTCGCAAGAACCTGTCCCAGTGGATGATGCGCATTACCGCGTATTCGGATCGCTTGCTCGATGATTTGGAGCTGCTGGATTGGCCGGAGAAGGTCAAGTCCATGCAGCGCAACTGGATTGGTCGCTCTCGCGGCGCGGAGGTAACTTTCCCCGCGGAAGGCTATGGCATCGACGTGTTTACCACGCGGCCAGACACGCTCTTTGGCGCGGAATACGTGGTCTTGGCACCGGAGCATGAGCTTGTCGATGCCCTCTTGTCCCCCATTCCTTACGACGATGACGTGGACGAGCGCTGGACCTACAGCAACGATGACCCGAAGGAAGCCGTCGAGTCCTACCGCGCGGATATCGCAGCGAAGTCGGACCTGGAGCGCCAGGAAAACAAGGAAAAGACCGGCGTATTCTTGGGCACCTATGCCACCAACCCGGTCTCCGGCAAGCGCATCCCGATCTTCATCGCGGACTACGTACTGACCGGTTACGGTACCGGCGCCATCATGGCCGTTCCCGCGCACGATACGCGCGACTATGAGTTTGCCCAAGCCTTTGGCCTGCCGATTACGGAGGTCGTCTCCGGCGGCAATATCGAGGAAGAAGCCTGGACCGAGGACGGCGCGTTGGTAAACTCCGCCAACGATAAGGGCCTGGACCTCAATGGCCTGAATAAGGCGGAGGCCATCTCCCAGGCCATCGAATGGCTGGAAAAGGATGGCTCTGGCCGCGGCAAGATTCAGTACAAGCTGCGCGACTGGCTCTTCGCCCGCCAGCGCTACTGGGGCGAGCCCTTCCCCATCGTCTACGACAAGGACGGCATGGCCCACCCGCTGCCAGAGTCGATGCTGCCGGTGGAGCTGCCCGAGGTGGAAGACTACAAACCGGCCTCCTTCGATCCTGACGATAAGGACTCGGAGCCGCAGCCGCCGCTGGCCAAGGTCCGCGATTGGGTAGAGGTAGAGCTGGATTTGGGCGATGGCCCGCAGACCTATTACCGCGATACCAACGTTATGCCCCAGTGGGCAGGTTCCTCCTGGTACCAGCTACGCTATATCGATCCCCGCAATAGCGAGGCCTTCTGCGATATTGAAAATGAGCGCTACTGGACCGGCCCGCGCCCGGATGAGCACGGTGAAAACGATCCGGGTGGTGTGGATCTGTACGTCGGCGGCGTCGAGCACGCCGTGCTGCACCTGCTCTACGCCCGCTTCTGGCACAAGGTGCTCTTTGACCTGGGCTTTGTCAGCTCGCAGGAGCCGTATCGCCGCCTGTACAACCAGGGCTATATTCAGGCCTACGCCTATACCGATTCCCGCGGCGTTTATGTCCCTGCCGCAGAGGTAGAGGAAAAGGACGGCAAGTTCTACTACAACGGCGAAGAGGTCAACCAGGAATACGGCAAGATGGGCAAGTCCCTGAAAAACGCCGTGGCCCCGGACGATATCTGCCGCGACTTCGGCGCCGATACCCTGCGCGTGTACGAGATGTCCATGGGCCCGCTGGATACCTCCCGCCCGTGGGCGACCAAGGACGTCGTCGGTTCGCAGCGCTTCCTGCAGCGCCTGTGGCGCCTGGCCATCAATGAGGACACCGGTGAAGTGACAACTACCGATGCCGAGCTCACCCAGGATGACCTGAAGCAGCTGCACCGCACCATCGCGGGCGTGCGCGATGATTATGAGAACCTGCGCCTGAACACGGTCGTGGCTAAGCTCATCGAGTACGTCAACTACCTGACCAAGACCTACCGCACCGAGGCACCGCGCGCGGCGGTGGAGCCCATCGCCCAGCTGGTCTCCCCCATCGCCCCGCACATTGCGGAGGAACTGTGGCAGCGCTTTGGCCACGATGAGACCATCACCTACGAGCCACTCCCCTCTTTTGAGGAGAAATACCTGGTAGATGATGAGATCCAGGTGCCAGTGCAGATCAACGGCAAGGTCAAGTCCCGCATCAACGTTGCTGCCGATGCTGACCAAGACACCGTATTTGCGGCCGCTTTTGCTGATGCCAAGGTAGCTGACCTCATCTCCGGCAATAACGTGGTGAAGAAGATCTACGTTCCCGGCCGGATGGTGAACCTGGTGGTTAAATAACCAATGAGCGTGGACGTCTCGGGCCTTTCGCCATCCAATCAGGACTACCTCAAGGCCCTGTTTAAGCTGGGCGAATGGCACGACGATCCCGTAACGGTAAAGAGGCTAGCCCAGCACATAGGCGTTCGGCTCTCCAGCGCGTCGGATGCGGTGCGGCGGCTAGAGAAAAAGGGTCTCGTCACCCATACGCCTTATGGTGCCATCGGGCTGAGCACCGAGGGGCGTGCCTTTGCCCTCGCCATGGTGCGGCGGCACCGCCTTATTGAAACTTTCCTGGTGGAATCCCTGCACTACCGCTGGGACCAGGTCCACGCGGAGGCTGAGCAATTGGAGCACTGCGTCTCCGATTTCTTTCTGGAGCGCATAGACGCTGAACTGGGTTTTCCGAGCCGCGATCCGCATGGAGACCCCATCCCCAGCGCCACGGGTGACTATCCCGCGGACTATGCCGCGAGCCCCGCGTCCGAGCCAGGGGATCTGCGCAAACTCAGCGATCTGGAACCGGGTGAGGCCGGCATAGTCGATCGCATAAGTGATGCAGACGCCGATCTGCTGCGCTTTTTCAGCGAGAATAACCTGACCATCGGCGCTGTCGTGAGCGTGCGGGATAGCCAACCTTATTCCGGCGGGATGGCAGTGCGCGTAGAGGGCAACCAGAACGAGAATGCCCAAGATGAGCATTCCGCGGCGTTTTCTTTGAGCTCCCATGCGGCCCGCGCCGTGTGGGTGCGCATGTAACTCTCCTCCCCCTCTCCCCTTCTTTTCTGAAAGAAGGGGAGTATTTGCGCATGTCAACGGTGGTTAGTTGCGGCGTAGTTAAAAGTACGTTAGATCTGTAGTTGAAGCAGAAAGTGCGCCTCGGCGCAGCCACTAAGGAGCGAGATGACTACAGCCTCGACGCCACCCTGCGGCAATAAAACCGCCGCTAATCTTGTGTATTTTTCCTCGGTCAGTGAAAATACCCACCGATTCGTCCACAAGCTGGGCTTTCCAGCGGCACGCATCCCTCTGCGTCCGAAGCGTGAAGGAATGCTCTATGTCACCGAGCCTTTTGTGCTCATCGTCCCGACCTACGGTGGCGGCAATATCAAGGCGGCAATTCCGGTGCAGGTGCGCCAATTCCTCAACGTTCCGGAAAACCGCGCACTCCTGCGCGGCGTCATCACCTCTGGAAATACCAATTTTGGTGAGGCGTATTGCTGCGCCGGGCCACAGATAGCCCGAAAGTGCGGCGTGCCTGAGCTCTACCGCTTTGAGCTGCTCGGCACCGACCGTGATGTTGCCCGCGTACGGGAGGGGTTGCAGGACTTCTTTGCGCACCACCTCTACCCCGCCGCACACGCGTCCATTGCCTGACGGCTAGGGCCGCCAAGACAAAGAAAAGAGAAAATACCGATGAAATATCAAGAGCTCATTGAGCGATCCCAAACCCCGCCGCATTTTCGCCACGATGCTTCCACCCCGTTACGCCCGGTGAATTGGAATCGCATCTGGGATGACAAGGACCTGGAGGTGTGGAACCGCCTGACCTCGAATTTCTGGTTGCCGGAAAAGGTCCCGCTCTCCAATGACCGCAATGACTGGTCGCGCATGGATCCAGCCGAACGCGATCTCACCATTCGCGTTTTTACCGGCCTGACGCTACTGGATACCGTGCAGGCCACCGTGGGAGAAATCAGCCAGATTCAAGATGCCCGGACTGAGCATGAGGAGGCCGTTTATACCAATATCGCCTTCATGCAGGCGGTACACGCGCGGAGCTATTCCTCAATCTTTTCTACCCTGGCCAGCACCGAAGAGATTGAGAAATCCTATGCGTGGGCCGTGGATAACCCAGTGCTGCAACAGCGCGCGACCAGTGTCATGGTGCATTACTATGGCGATGACCCACTAAAGCGCAAGGTTGCCTCGACCCTCTTGTCCTCCTTGCTGCTTTACGCCGGCTTCTATCTTCCGCTGCACTTTAGCGTGCACGGAAAGCTGACCAATACGGCAGACATGATCAGGCTCATCCTGCGGGATAAGGCGGTCCACGGCTACTACTCCGGATATAAGTTCCAGCGGGGATTGGATCACGCCACGGAAGCTCGCCGCGAGGACATGCGGGAATTTACCTTTGACTTGGTGCGCGAGCTCTATGACCTGGAGATGCGCTATTCCGGCGAGCTCTATGAACCGTACGGGCTTATGGATGATGTCGCGACGTTCGTGCGCTACAACGCCAATAAAGCCTTGATGAATTTGGGCTATCCCAACCTCTTCCCGTACGAGGAATGTCAGGTCAACCCAAAAATCCTCGCGGCACTCACGCCAGGTTCGGATGAAAACCACGATTTCTTTTCGGGTTCGGGGTCCTCTTATATCATCGGCAAAGCTGTAGAGACCTCCGATGCCGACTGGGATTTCTAAAACCACTAAGTCTCCACACGAAAGGACACATATCATGAAACTTCTTGTACTCGTCGGCAGCCTGCGGCGGGAAAGCATTGCGAAAAAGATCGCCAACCATGCCATGGAACTGGTCCCCGAGCACGTTGAGTGCCAGCGCTACGACCTGCGTGACCTCCCGCTCTATGATTTCGACTACGACGATCCTGGCGTGGCGGATAAACCCACGCCGGAAGCGTACACCGATTTCCGCAATGCAATTAAGGATGCGGACGCGATTTTGTTCGTCACCAGCGAAAACAACCGGACCATCCCGGCGTGCTTAAAAAATGCCATCGATATCGGATCCAAACCCAATTCCGATGTGTCCTGGAAGAATAAGCCAGCTGGCATCATTAGCCACTCCGTGGGCCGCATGGGTGGGTATTCCTCCCACAAGAACGTGCGCCTAGCACTGTCCTACTTCGACATGCCGATGCCCGGTCAGCCCGAGGTATTCTTGGGCAATTCACCCCAGCTCATTGGTGAAGACGGAAAGATCGAGCCGTCCAGCACCATCGAGTTTGTAAAGGGCTACCTCGAGCGCCTTGTAGCCTTGGTACCTGCGGCTCCGCAACAGTAGGAGCTACCTTCTCCAATCAGCGAGGCGGTTAATCCCAGTACTCCGTGGCGCATAGCGCGATGCCGTGCGCCCGGATTCCCTGTCCCGCTTCAACTGGGGCATCAACAATGAGCGGGAGTCCGTCGATTTCGCTTACCCAGAACTCCCCTCCCCCAAATTCATTGGTCTTTTTCTCGACATTATTCACGGTGCCAGCTAGCTCGACCTGCGGGTTGAGCAGGCTGGGCTTGTAGTTTTGATAGAACCGTTCCGTCGCTGGGGATTGCAGCGAGAACTCCGCCGGTTCCGTTAAATCATAGTCCAACGCAACGACTGCGGGTCGCACGCGGCCGCGCAGTTTTTCACCGCCCACGGGGTTGCCGGTGGGAAGCGTGAAGGGGGCATCGCTAAGCACCGCCCACCGGAGATCTTCCATTTCAAGGATGCCAATAAATGGCATGGCGCGATATAGCGTTGCCTCCACGTCTTCCCCACCCCGGAACGACGGTAAGACGGTCCACTCCCCCTCGTACTCCATCGCCGTGACGGCGATCCCGGAGGGGTCCGCATAGTAGAGCACTTGATCAAAAGCCGGTGCGTCCCACAGGGTCCGCTCCGTGGGAAGCTCTGCGATGAGTTCCTCCGTGTCCAGGAAGTCGAATCCGCAGGCGCTAAAAAGTTTATCCATGTCCGCCATCATAGACAGCCGCCTACCCGACGGGGGTCTCAGCCGGCTCGAAATCCGGCCGATAGATACTTACTAAGTCCTAATGATAGATAGTATCTAGCTAACGTCAGAACCAATAAATAGCTTACGAAAAGCAAAGTATATGCGTTTAAATTGGCAAAAATATGGAAATTATGAATGATTGGAAGTCCAAATCCCGCGCTCTAATAAATGGTGGGGGTTGATGGACCAACCGCTCTACTCAATTCTCGGTTGAGTAATCAACTGTGCAGTATATAATGCTATTTAAGTCAAAGCCAAAGGGGGAAACTGTGCGCCCAGAAGAAAGTGCGGCGTGGGCGGACTTTGTAGCGATGCAGCGCGAGCTGCATAGGGAGTTGGTCAACGCACTGCACGCAGCCGCGAATGTGAGTGAGGCTGACTATGCGGTGCTGGCCGTTCTGCAGCGCCGCCGTGGGCAGAGCACCCGCCCGCATGAGTTGGCTGTGGAACTTGGGTGGGAGAAATCGCGGCTGCACCGACAGCTTGTCCGGATGGAGCGGCGCGAGTTGGTTTCAAGGCGGCACGCGGAGGAGCTAGGACCCCGGGCTATTGAAGTCACAGTGACGAAAAGCGGCGAGGAGGCATTCGCCACCGCCTTGGGGAACCATACCGCGAAAGTAGAGGAAAAGGTGGTTTCTGTCTTGACGGAAGAGGAGTTGCGGCTGCTGGGAGCCATCTCGAGGAAGATTACGCGGCACTTGGCGGGCGATGCCTAGGATCCAAGAGCCCCGGCGCACAGAAAAGGCACCCCGCCAGGAGTGACGGGGTGCCTTTCTAGCTGTAGGCCCTAAAGGGCTTAGGCCTTAGGAAATCTTCAGCACCGTGCGGCCGTGGTGGCTGCCGTTGATGAGCGATTGTGCTTCCTCCACCGCATCTTCCAGTGGAAGGGTATTGGTCAAGGACTCCAGGATGGACAGGTCCAAGGTGCGGGCGAGGAGCTGCCAAGCATTCTGGCGGTAGTGCAGTGGGGCATCGACGGAGTTCACGCCGGCTAGGTGCACGTTGCGCAGGATGAAGGGCATCACGGTGGCGGGCAGGTCAGGGCCGCTTGCCATACCGGTAGCGGCAACGGTGCCGCCCCACTTGGTACGGGCCAAGACGTTTGCCAGCTCCTGGGAGCCGGAGGTATCCACGGCGCCGGCGTAGATGGCCTTTTGCAGGGGCTTGCCCGGTTCGGTGAATTCGGCGCGGTCGATGATCTCGTGCGCGCCGAGCTCGTGGAGGTAGTTGGCGTAATCGTCGGGGCGGCCGGTCATGGCGTGGACCTCGTAGCCGGCATTGCGCAGAAGGTTGACGGCGATGGAGCCGACGCCGCCGGTGGCGCCGGTGACGAGGACGGGGCCCTCGGGAAGCCCGCGCAGCGAGTTAACGCACAGCGCCGCGGTGTAACCGGCGGTACCGACGGCAGCGGCCTGTTCCGCGGTGAAATCTGCTGGCAGGGCAACGGTGGCGCGAGAATTGACGCGCTGCTTTGGGGTGTAGCCGCCGTGGCGGAATTCGCCAAGGCCATCGCCGAAGGAGGCAACGAGGGTGCCCACCGGCAGGCGCTGCACGTTGGACTCGGATACAGTGCCGACCACGTCGATACCGGGCACCAGCGGGTTGGTGCGGACGACGCCGGGATCGCCGGTAATCGCCATCGCGTCCTTGTAGTTCAGCGAGGAATAAGAGACGTCAACGGTCAGGTCACCCTCGCCGAGGAATTCCCCTTCCTCAAAGGAGGTGGTGACGGATTTGTCTTCGTTACGGGTAACAAGTAGCGTGCTCATGCTCACCATGATACGTGAATTGTGATGCAACCATTTTTGGGCAGCTAAAGGTCGGGGGAGCAGAGCTCGGCGATATCCCCCGCGGCCTGCTTGGCAAACGGGCTCACCCCGGTAATCGTTGCGGATCCTGGGCCGGTCCAGGTTCCGTAGCCGACGAGGAACAGGCCTTCGACGGTGGGGGTGCGGCCATCGAGAAGCGCGCGGAAAGGCCCCAGCGCCGGGCGGAACCCGGTGCACCAGATGAGGTGATCTGCCTTCACCTCATCGAGGTTAGAGAACATGGGGGAGGCCTCGAGCAAGCCCTCATCGCGGGCGCGTTTGACGGGAGGAACGACGACAATATCGCCCAAGTTGGTATCCGCGCCGGGATCAGGCTCGCCCCGCATCATGGCGTTGAGGCGGGCGCGGTTGCGCTGGAAAAGCACGCGGCCGTCAACGTCATCGGGCATCCACCGCGGCGGCTTTGCCGTAAACCAAGTGGCCTCTACGCCGGAGAGCACGAGCTCTGCGGCAATCTGGGCCCCGGAATTGCCCGCCCCAACAACGGCGACGGACTCACCGCGGAAGGGATCGGGGCCGGGGTAGACCGCCGAGTGCCACTGCCGCCCGGCAAAGGAGCCGGGGTAGTAGGGGATAAACGGCGAGGACCACGTGCCCGTGGCTGCCACCACCGTGCGCGCGGTGAGGTGTTCGTCATCGGTGGTGACATGAAAGTTCTCGCCATCGTGGGTGACTTCCTGGACCCACACCGGCCGGCGTACGGGAAGGTCATAGCGCTGCTCGTAGCGGGCGAAGTAATCGATGACGTGGCTGGCGGGCGGGAAACCCTCGTGGTGGGGCATCGGCCAGCCGGGCAGGTTGGAGGAGGCGCTATTGCTAAATAGCGTGAGCGACGGCCACGCGTGGCGCCAGGCCGCGCCGGGGGAGGGCTCGGCATCGAGGATCTGGAAGTCGAGTCCCTTTTTGCGCAGGTAATAGCTGGTGGCCAGGCCCGCTTGCCCGGCACCGATGACGATGCAGTCCAGCATTAAATGAGCTTTCGTTCTCGGGCCACGGTTACCGCGGCAGTGCGGGTATCTACGCCCAGCTTCTGATAAATGTGAATGAGGTGCGTCTTCACGGTGGCCTCAGAAATGAAGAGCTGGTTGGCTAGTTCCTTATTGGAGGAGCCGGTCGCGAGGGCGCGGAGGATCTCCAGCTCGCGCGTGGACAGGGACTGCTCGGGCTGGCCTACGCGCTGCGCCAGGAGGTTGACCACCTCTGGGGCGAGGGTGCGCCGGCGCGCGGCGGTATTGAGCACCGCCTCGTGCAGCTCTTCTTCGGGCGAATCCTTGAGCAGGTATCCCATCGCGCCGGCCTCAACCGCGGCCAGGATATCGGCCTGGGTGTCATAGGTGGTGAGGATGAGCACGGGTGGGCCGCCGGCCTCGGTCAGCTTTTTGGTGGCGGTGATGCCATCGACGCCCGGCATCTGGATATCGCAGACCACGACGTCGACCTCGGGGGCGTCATCGGCACAGAGCTTGTCCACGTCCGCGCCATTATCGCCTTCCATGACCACCCGGACATCGGTAAACGTATTGAGTATCGCGCGCAGCCCGGCGCGGACGACGGGGTGGTCATCGATAAGCATGACATTAACCATGGGGCTGCTCCTTGAGGGGGATTCTAATGGCAAGGGCGGTGCCATCGCCGGATTCGAGGCTCAGGGAGCCACCGACGCTCTCCACGCGCTGGGACAATCCTTGCAAGCCAAAGCCGCTATCGCCGCCGTGGAGCGGGGGCTCAACTACACCGTGCCCATTATCCACGACGTCCAGGGTGACTGCATCCTCAAAAAGGCCCAGGGTGACCACCGCGCGGGAGGCGTGCGCGTGCTTGATCACGTTATTAAGGCCCTCCTGCGCGGCGCGCACGACCACTTGCTTGATATCGCTGGGAACGCTGCCGCTACCGGAAACCACAAGGTCAAAGGTGGTGTCCTCGCCCAAAGCCTCCGCGCGTCGGCGCATCTGCGACAGGATGGAATCCAGCTGGGTTTCTAGGCGCTCATCGGGACCGGCGAGCTCGCGGACGAAGCGACGGGCCTCGGCCAAGTTCTCACCAGCGGTGTCCTCGATGACGGCGAGCTGCTCGTCCTTGGTCTCTAGATCATCGGTCGTGCGGGCGGCGCGGGATAGCAGCAGGATGGAGCTCAACCCTTGGGCCACGGTGTCATGGATATCCCGGGAGAGGCGCTCGCGCTCTTCTAGGCGCCCGGCCTGGTGCTCGCTGGCTGCAAGCTCCGCCTGGGTTTCCTGCAGCTGCTTGGCGATGTCCCTGTGATGCGCCGCCTCCGCCTGCAAGCGGCGCTGGATATAAAACACGCCCGCTGCAAAGGTCGTGCCGATAAGCGGGCCGATGGCCGCGGCGATGGACCAGCCATCCGGATGCAGCCACGCGGGGATGAAGGCGGCCGCCGCCCACAGCACCGTGATGGAGATAAGGCCTGGCCACTTGGGCAAGGCGCGCAGGAAGACGAAGATGAGCGGGAACTCGAGCCACATGAAATCCTGCGCGTGGACCATCAGCCCCAACCAGAGCAGGCACAGCCCAGTGAGCCAGAGCCAGGTGGGAAGCCAGCGCTCGGCCGCGTACACCGCGGCTAGGCCGATGGCCAAAAGGATGGCGCGGGCATCTAAGCGGTCATCGATATAGGCGCGGGCCACGCCAAAAAGCAGCAGGAACGCGAACATGGCGTGTAGGCCCCAGAGCCACAATTTCTGTCCAGAAAACACAATTTTCTACAGTATCTGCCTGAGGGTGGATGAGGGATCAACCAGTTGGTTGACTGGAGGTTCAACTAGGCCGCCGATTACTTCTGACCTGCACAAAGGGACTATAGAAGTATGTTCTTAGCTATTCGTGAAATCACCGCAGCGCGCGGCCGCTTCGGGCTCATCGGCGGCACCGTAGCGCTTATTACCCTGCTCTTGGTTATGCTCTCCGGCCTGACGGAGGGCCTGTCCAAGCAAAATACCTCGGCGCTTGAGGCCGTGGCGCAAGATCACCCCTACGTCAGCTTTTCTACCGAAGAGCCCGCCTATAACGAGTCCGAGATCCACGAGAAGGATCATTCCGGCGATTCGATTGCCTTGGGCACCGCGCAAACCAAGCTGGAGGGCGAGGGTGCGGTAGGCGTGATGGGCCTGCCGGCCGGCACGACCATCCCCAATACCAACGCCACCATTCCGGAAGATGGCGTCGTCCTCTCTGACACCATTGAGGCCTCCGGCACCGTGAATATTGGTGGGGTAGACCTTTCCGTAGAGGGCACCGTTGCCGAAACGCAGTTCTCCCACTCGCCGGTGGTATGGGTATCTACCCAGACCTGGCAGAAGGTAAGCCACGCCCCAGAGGGCGTAGTCGGCACGGTTGCCCTGCATACCGAAAAGGTACCCGGTTCGGTCGAAATATCTGATTCCTTCTCCGGCCTGCCCGCATACCAGTCAGAGCGCGGTTCGCTCCTCACCATGCAAGGTTTCCTCTACGGCATCTCCGCCCTGGTTACCGTCGCCTTCCTGACGGTGTGGACCCTGCAGCGCACCCGCGATCTCTCCATCCTGCGCGCCCTGGGCGCCTCGGTGCGCTACCTGCTGCGCGATGCCCTGGCCCAAGCCGCGCTGATTTTGGCCGCCGGCACCATCCTCGGCGCTTTCGTCGGCTGGCTGCTTGGCCTGCTGGCCTCCGGCACCGTCCCCTTCGACGTATCCGTGCGCACCATCATCATTCCCGCGGTCGGCATCTGGATCCTGGGTATGGCCGGTGCCCTGGTCTCTACCCGCCGCGTAGCCAAAGCCAACCCCCTCGATGCATTGGGAGGAAATGCCTAAAATGTCCACCGTCCTTGATATTCGCAACGCCACCGTCACCTTCCAGGACGGTACGACGACAACCACGGCGCTTGATAATGCCACTTTTAGTGCCGACTCCGATACCCTCACCGCAATCGTGGGCGAGTCCGGTTCCGGTAAGTCCACGCTGCTCTCCGTCGGCGCCGGGCTCATCACGCCGGACTCCGGCACCGTCGAGGTCAACGGCACGAATTCCATCATCTTCCAGCAGTCCAACCTCTTGTCCTCGCTCAAGGTGCGCGATCAGCTGCTCATCATGGACCACATGGCCGGGCGCAAGCTGCGCAAGGATCGCGCCGATGAGCTGCTAGAATTCGTCGGCCTTAAGGGCATGGGCAATCGTCGCATCGGCCAGCTTTCCGGCGGCCAGGCCCAGCGCGTCAATATCGCGCGCGCCTTGATGGATGAGCCGAACCTACTGCTTGCCGATGAACCCACCTCCGCCCTCGACTCCCACCTTTCCCAGGAAATCATCCGCTTGCTGCGCGATATTACCCAGGAGATGCACACCGCCACCGTGCTGGTCACGCACGATCGCTCCCTGCTCACCTTCGCCGACCACGTGGTGGAGGTTAAAGACGGCCGCGTGAGTAAGCGGGACGCTATCGGTGCATAACGAGCAATCGCGCGATGGATTGCGGCATCGCCGCGGCGATCTGGGAAGCGGAACAAATGCCAAAACCATCGGGGGTATGTGCCGCAATGGCTGCGGCGTGCTGGTGTAGGGCTGCGGCGTGGAGGATCTCCGTGATGATGTACTCCGCATCGGCCTTTTCGTGGTCTACCTGCGCGATCGTCGCGCCGAGGATGCCGGATAAAACATCGCCGGAGCCTGCGGTGGCCGCATAAGAGTGGCCGGCATTCATCCCGTAGATGGCCTGGCCGGGCGCGGTCACCGTGGTGATGCGGCCCTTGTGCAGGACAAAACAGTCCAAGTCCTCGGCCAGTTCGCGCTGGCGCGGGCCCACGCCCTCGCTCACATCGAGCTCGCGGCCGAAGGTGGCCTCGTAGAGGCGGCGGAACTCGCCGGCGTGCGGGGTAAGGATGACCCGCGGGTGGGCGCGGACGCTATCGCGCAGATCGGCGCTTTGGGCGAGCAGCGTCAGGGCATCGGCATCCAGGATGGTGGGCAGCCCGCGATCCAAGACGGCGCGGAGCTCTCGGACCGCTGCTTCATCCGTGCCGCGGCCAGGGCCTACCACCCACGCCTGGGCATGCACCTTATCCTCGGCGCTCGGGTGGGGAACGACTTCGGGCAGGTGGGGGACCACGGCATCATTATCTATGACCCGCACCATGGACGGCGTGGCGCGCACCGCGCCGGTAGCCGCTAGGATGCCCGCGCCGGGATACGCGCTGCTGCCAGCGCAGATGGCGGTGACGCCGCCGGTGTATTTCGTGCTTGAGGCGTGGGGAGTGGGGTCCACGATGGGCCCCGTGCAGCCCACGGGCTTGGGGGCGGTGACGTGGCCGAGGTGGGCATCGGCAAGCACGGGCTCCCCGGGCCACTGGAAGGGGAGATCGATGGTGGGCTCGTTGGCGATGTAGCCCGCCGGCTCTGCGGTAGCCGTTAGTTCCTCCGCAAAGGAGCGCGGCGCGTTGGGCAGCTGCAGATCGCAGAGCACCACCGTGCCGCATTCCGGGGCGAAGATATGGCCGGCGCGCGCCCAACCGAAGCTCACGGTAATCGTGGCCTCGACGGCATTTTCCGCGGCCACGCCCGTATCCGCGTTGATGCCAGAGGGGATATCCACCGAAAGCACCGGGATATCGTGCTGCTTGGCCGCGCGGTACGCGGCAAGGCCCGCACCGCTAAGCCCGCGGGTGGAGTTGAGGCCGGCGACGGCATCAATGAGTAGGCCGGTAGCCTCCGCGTGCGGTTGATCTGTAATGGTCCCGCCGGCAGCGGTAAAAGCTTGCAGCGCTGGGTCGTGCGCAGCATCGGCAACGAGGAGCGCATCGACGCCATAGCCCTCCTCGGCGAGGAAAGCGCCTGCATAAAGGCCATCGCCACCGTTGCCGCCAGGCCCGGCCAGGATGGTGATGCGGCGAGGCGCAGGGCCCGTCAGCATGGATTTCGCCGTGGCGGCAACGCCCCTGGCGGCCAGGCGCATGAGTTCATCAGTGTGGCTCTGCTGCGCGATGAGCGCGGACTCGGCGGAACGAACGGCGGATACACTATAGGCAGGTCGCATGCCCGCCACTATAGGCCTTAAGTAGCGGATTGGCAGGTGGGGCACCAGAAGAGGTTTCGGCCCTCCATTACTTGTTCCGCAATCGGCGTGCCGCAGACATAGCAGGGCAGGCCGGCGCGCCGGTAGACGTAGACTTCGCCGCCGTGATCATCCTTGCGCGGCTCACGCCCCATGGCCTCGGGGGAGTGCTCGGCGCGCACGGTATCGATGCGGCCGTGCTCTACGCCGTAGTTCATGAGCTCTACCAGGTCTTTCCAGATGGCGAAGAATGTTTCACGGGAAACATCCTTGCCAGGGGTGAAGGGGGAGAGGCCGGCGCGAAAGAGGGCCTCCGCGCGGTAGATATTGCCCACACCGGCATACAGGTGCTGGTCCATCATGAGGGAGCCTATGCTGCGGCGGGATTTGTGCACCTTGGTCCACAGCGCTTCGGGGTCGGCATCGGCGCGGAGCGGATCCTGGCCCACCTTGGTTAGCCGTGCCTGGTAGTCCTCCTCCGTAAGCAGCAGGCAGAATTGGGGCCCGCGCAGTTGCGCGGCTTGCGCCCCATTGTCTATGCGTATGCGGATTTGCCCGCGGGTTTCCTCGCGCGGTTCGAAGCTGAGCTTGCCGATGAGCCCCAGGTGAATATAGAGGATATGCTCTGGGTCCGCGGCGGTGAAGTGTACGAAGAGGTGCTTGCCAAAGGCCTCTGCGTGGTCGATTTCTGTACCGTCCAGAATGGCCGCCTCAGCGGCGAAGCGGCCTTGCGGGCTGGTCACGTTGAGCGGCATCCCGCGATAGTCTGCGTTGAGAGTGTGGGCTAGGCGGTGGATCACGTGACCTTCAGGCATAACTTCAGTGTAGTGAAATAGTTGGTCGCCCCCAACTAGGGCGCGTGGCGCCGGGGAATGAAAAAGAGTAAACTCAAAGCGCGGATTGATTTTATTTCTATTGAAGGGTCGATAAATCATGACGCATGAAATCGGTTTTGACCGTGAAAAATACATAGAGCTGCAGTCAAAGCACATCCAGGCCCGCCGCGAAGAAATCGGTGGAAAGCTCTATCTGGAAATGGGCGGCAAGCTTTTCGATGATATGCACGCCTCCCGCGTGCTGCCGGGCTTTACCCCGGATAACAAGATCGCCATGCTGGAGCGCATTAAAGAGGACATTGAAATCCTCCCGTGCATCAATGCCAAAGACATTGCCCGCCACAAGGTACGCGCCGATTTAGACATCCTGTATGAAGACGACCTCCTGCGCCTAGTGGACGTATTCCGCAGCCGCGGCTTCTTGGTTGAAAACATCGTCATGACCCAGGTGGAAGACGGAAATGCGCAGGCGGAGGCGTTCATCGAAAAGCTCGAGCGCCTCGGCCTCAAGGTTGCCCGCCACCGCGTTATCCCTGGCTATCCCACGAATACGGATCTCATTGTCTCTGAGGATGGCCTTGGCAAGAACGAGTTCGCGGAAACCTCCCGGGACTTGGTCGTCGTCACCGCCCCAGGCCCTGGTTCCGGCAAGCTTGCCACCGCACTATCGCAGGTCTACCACGAGCACCAGCGCGGCAATAACGCTGGTTACGCCAAGTTTGAGACCTTCCCCATCTGGAATCTTCCCCTCGAGCACCCGGTCAACCTCGCTTACGAGGCCGCCACCGTGGACTTGAACGATTCCAATATTATTGACCACTTCCACTTGAGCGCCCACGGCGAATCCACGGTGAACTACAACCGCGACGTCGAAGCCTTCCCGCTGCTGCGGACCCTGCTGGAAAAGCTCACCGGCACCACGCCGTACGAATCGCCCACGGACATGGGCGTGAATATGGCCGGCTACTGCATTACCGATGATGCGGTCTGCCGCGCCGCCGCCCAACAGGAAATCATCCGCCGCTACTTCAAGGCCAAGGTGGAAGAAGCCCGCGCCGGGCTGGGCGATGAGCAGTCTGAGCGCGCTGCCGTCGTCATGGCGAAGGCCGGCATCAAGGTCGATGACCGCCCAGTAGTGGGCCCGGCCCGCAAGCGCGCGGAGGAAACCGATGGACCCGCCTCCGCGATGCAGCTTCACGATGGCACTATCATCACCGGCCGCACCTCCCCGCTGCTGGGCTGCTCCGCGGCGATGCTGCTCAATGCCCTCAAGTACCTGGCCGGCATCGATGACGATACCCACCTGCTCTCGCCGGAATCGATAGAGCCAATCCAAACGCTGAAGACCAAGCACCTGGGCTCTTCCAACCCCCGCCTGCACACCGATGAGGTGCTCATCGCGCTATCCGTATCCGCCGCGAAGGACGAGGATGCCCGCAAGGCGCTGGAACAGATCAAGGAACTCGCCGGCTGCGACGTCCACACCACCACCATCTTGGGCTCGGTGGATGAGGGAATCTTCCGCAACCTTGGCGTGCTCGTGACCTCGGATCCGGTCTTCGCCCGCAAGAAGGCGCTCTACCAAAAGCGCTAAGGAATTGGGGATCTTGCCGGTAGCGGGCCTAAGATTATGGGCGTGACTATCGGCAAAGTTCTCCTGTATTACTGCTTTACCCCCATCGAGGATCCGACCGCCGTCATGCTGTGGCAGCGCACCCTATGTGAGTCCTTGGGCTTGAAGGGGCGCATCCTCATTTCGGAGCACGGCATCAATGGCACCGTCGGCGGCGACATGGATGCCTGCAAGCGCTACGTGCGCCAAACCCGTGAGTACCCGGGCTTTAAGCGCATGCAGTTTAAGTGGTCCGATGGCGGAGCCGATGATTTCCCGCGCCTATCGGTTAAGGTGCGCGATGAAATCGTGGCCTTTGGTGCCCCGGGCGAGCTGAAGGTAGATGAAAACGGCGTCGTCGGCGGCGGTACACACCTCAAGCCGGAAGAGGTCAACAAGCTGGTAGAAGAGCGCGGCGATGAGGTCGTCTTCTTCGATGGCCGCAATGCCATGGAAGCAGAGATTGGCAAGTTCAAAAATGCCGTCGTGCCGGATGTGCGCACCACCCATGACTTCATTGAGGAACTGGAATCCGGCAAATATGACTGGATGAAGGACAAGCCGGTCGTCTCCTATTGCACCGGCGGCATCCGGTGCGAGGTCCTTTCCTCTCTAATGAAGAACCGCGGCTTCAACGAGATCTACCAGATTGATGGTGGCATCGTGCGCTACGGCGAAAAGTACGGCAATGATGGGCTGTGGGAAGGCTCCATGTACGTCTTTGACAAGCGCATGCACCAGGAGTTCGGCCAAGGACTAGAAGACCCGGGCTTTATCCAATTGGGTCACTGCGTGCACTGCGGCAAGGGTACTAATACCTTCCACAACTGCATTAACGAGGACACGTGCCGCCAGCAGGTGCTCATCTGTGATGACTGCATCCAGAATGTGGAAACCCAGCATTGCGGGAGGCCGGATTGCGCCGAGGTGGCTGCAAATCTCGTCGATCAAAATTCGAAGTTTTGATTATGGATTGTGAGAAGTTGCTAGGACCTGGCCCCTGTTCGGTGGACACTTGATATCCAGCCCGGTCGGGCTGGCAAGATTGGTAATCTTGCCATCATGTCCAGGTACTCCGAACAGTTCACACGCGACGGTGTGGCCCTCTATAAGTCGGCGACAAAAGCGGTGTAGACGAATCCTTTTCGTGTCCGTACATAGGTAATGTCTGCGACCCACCCCCCGGTTGGGCCCAGTGGCTGTGAACCGTCGACCAACTAGATCTGGGCACAGAACCGCCGGACCTGACCCCCATGTGGTGGACACCTGATATCCAGCCCAGTTGGGCTGGGAAGAAAGTTAATCTACCACCATGTCCAGGTACTCCGAACAGTTCAAACGCGATGCCGTAGCCCTCTATGAGAACAACGAGGATCTCTCGCTGAACTCAGCATCAGCTGAGCTCGGTATCAACCGTGCCTCGCTACATTCTTGGGTCAAAAAGTACGGCACCGGCAAACGTGCCCGCACGAAGGCCGTGCACGATCAAGCCCAAGCGGCGAATGATTCTGCGCGAATCCGTCAGCTGGAAAAAGAAGTCTGGGCCCGACCCCTTGGGTCTGCCGGTAGTGACAGGTGACCGCCTTTATCTGACAGGCCGGCCATACGCATCAATCTGGCATTCTGCTCACAGCCGATAGCGATTCCTTCACGGCATAGCGCGTGCCGCATCTTCCGCGCACCATAAAGACCATAGTTAGCAGCATGAACATGGCGAAGGTGCTCGAGCACAGCTGCGTCAGGAAGTCTGCGGGCACTCATGCCACGAGATGTAGATTGACAGCAGTCACGCGAGGTAATAAACTCACCAGCCCGGCTATTTTGAAGCGTCTTACACATGAACTCGGGCAGTGAAACGATTCCGGTATTCATCGATGAACCGGATCATTTCTTAACGTTTCGGGTTTGGACGTGAGGTGAAAAAGCTGAGGCAGCCTTCAGAAGTTCATTAGTGTCGCGTAGCTGGTGATTTTCACGACGGAGCTTCGCGTTTTCGGCCGCCACATTCTCAGGCACAGGTTTTGGGATTTTTCTCGCACGACGAGCGTGCTGAGTCCGTTGACGGGCAGTGTGCCATGAAACCCCTAGCTTTGGAGCTACTGGACCTGACCCCCATTCGTTGGTCAGCCGACTAAACAATGGCTATCGAATCCGAATCGAGGACTTTGATATGCGCAAAGCTACTGCCCGGTAAACCTGAGGCCTAAGCACACAACACTCGGTCCGGGCTAGGTATCGCTTGGCCCGGGCCAGTAACTACTACCCGGAACACACCAGTACCGCGGTACTGAAACACCGGTACAAACCAACTGCATCCGACATGTAGCGAGGCGCGGTTGATTCCAAGCTCGGCCGATGCTGAGTTCAGTGAGAGTTCCTCGTTGTTTTCATAGGGGGCTACACCATCGCGTGTAAACTGTTCTTAGTACCCGGACATGGTGGTAGATTACCTTCTTTGCCGGCTCGACTGGGCTGGATATCAGGTGTCCACCAAGCAGGGATCAGGTCCTTATAGCCCATTGGAGGATCCTCGCCTTGTTGCTCATTTTTTGACCTACCGGCCTAAAAGGCCTGGTGCGACCCCAATCTCCTTGAGCCACATGCGCAATCGGGCGCTGCGACTCAATCACAAGATTTGCAGCCTCACTCGATACTCCGATGCATTTTGGCGTTGTTGACTCACAATGAACATCCTCTCCTACGGACACAAGATCCGCACTAATCGGGCGTTTACTAAACGAGGATAACCTCGCAATATTGGGTAATGGAGGGTTGCGTCCCTTAGTGTGGTGTAACGCTTGCTGATGGTGGGCCCCGGAAATAGTGGGGCGGTCACCGTCAGTTAACCTTTCGACTCAACTACCACATCTCACCGAAAGGCATATGAC
>NZ_JBEHFT010000013.1:0-63402 GCF_040225455.1 Corynebacterium sp. KPL2838
TGGAGCGGATGACGAGACTCGAACTCGCGACCCTCACCTTGGCAAGGTGATGCGCTACCAACTGCGCTACATCCGCATGCGAAACCAGGCCCGGTTTCTAGGACAAAGTCCTTGTGCGCGATACTGGGATTGAACCAGTGACCTCTTCCGTGTCAGGGAAGCGCTCTCCCACTGAGCTAATCGCGCGCTATTCATTTAGTTCCACTTTCCCTTTGTGGTGTAATACCCTCAAGAAAAGCGTGGAGCGGATGACGAGACTCGAACTCGCGACCCTCACCTTGGCAAGGTGATGCGCTACCAACTGCGCTACATCCGCATCGCGCCGCAGTGCTTAATGCTTTGCGGTGCGTGAACAAACATTATCGTGCTCCCTGTCAGTTTCCAAATCCCCAGCCCAGCACCCCTATTGCGAGACACACATCACGCATTTCTCCGCACCGTGAATTGCAGGATTGTCATTTACCCCACGAGTAAACCTCCCCTGGATATCCGCGTCTACCCCACCTTCCACGCCTGCCATCCAGCCAATTAGGAAAATGGAATGCACCGGGTGTAGATTTATCCCCCGCAAGGTCCTATAGCTCAGTGGGAGAGCGTTCCGTTCACACCGGAAAGGTCACTGGTTCAATCCCAGTTAGGACCACCACCGCCCACTTAAGCTTATTTTCTTCGCTTAGGTGGGCTTTTCCCATTCAGGTGGGCTTTTTGCCTTAACTGAGTAAAGTGTCCACCCGTGTTGTGGATACTTTTGGGAATTCTTGCTGGTCTGGTTTTACCGATACAAACGCTGGTTAATACTCGCCTTCGCGCCTCCACCGGTACCCCGTTTTCCTCGTCGATGATTTCCTTCGCCGTGGGAACGGTCACCCTGCTTATCGTGGCCACCGTCGTGACCGGCGGGGATTACGGCATTGCACAGGCTTTTGATGAACCACTTTGGATTTGGTTCGGCGGTTTGCTGGGTGTTGTCGCACTGACCGGAAATATTCTCCTCTTTCCGCACCTAGGCGCGGTGCAGACTGTGGTCTTACCCATCGCGGGGCAAGTCATCATGGGTCTTATAGTTGACCACTTCGGGCTCTTCGAGTCCCCTCAATCTTCTCTCACAGCAGTGCGCGCCATCGGTGCCATTATCGTGCTTATCGGCGTGATTGCGGTGGTAGCTACCCCGAGCGCTGCAACAAGTAGCGAGGATTCCGCGACCGCCCTGTGGCTCTGGCGGCTCGCCGGGTTTATCTTTGGCTGTTTCACCGCCAGCCAATCCGCTATCAACGGACATCTGGGCCAAGTCACGGGCTCCCCAGTCAGCGCTGCGCTGGTATCTTTCGCCGTCGGCGTTACCGCCCTGGTCATCGTCAATATCGTGTTGCGCTGGCGCCCCCGCATCGAGCGCCCGGAAGGAAAACCTAACCCGTGGTGGATGTGGATAGGCGGTGTATTGGGCGCGCTTTTCATCTTCGGCAACGCCGCCCTCGTTCCGCAGATTGGTACTGGCCTCACCGTCGTCGCCGGCCTGCTTGGCTCGATGCTGGGCTCGCTCATCATTGACCGCGTAAGCGGCGCCCCCATTAAGTCCCGCCAGGTCCTGGGCATTGCCCTCCTTTTGACCGGTGTGGTGCTTATTCGGCTGGTGTAGCCAGCGGGACGATTCACACCTGCAGAACCATTACACTGGCAGACCATGGACATCGCTTCGCTTCTGGGCCCCGAACCCGCTCACCTGCCCGCCGTGCGGGCCAATATGGTTTCTACCCTCACCGGTTCTGCCACCATCAACGATCTTTCAGAGGCCATGGGCAATGACACCGATGCACAGCTTTTTCAGGCCCTGCGCGGCTGGGCGGACGTCGTCTTCGTTGGCGGGCAGACAGTCAGGTCAGAAGATTATGCGGGAGTAGAGCGCGACTCTCCCGATTCACAGCCCGCCCCCATCGCCGTGCCCACGCAAAGCTTGAAGTTTGATCCGGGTTCGAAATTCTTAACGCACTTCACCACTGCCCCGCTCTTCCTTCTCCCCCACGCCGCGTTGCAAAGCGCAGAGGTCTCCGCGAGAAAGCGCTCCATCGAGACAGCAGGTGCAGAGGTAATCGATGCCGGTGAAGGCACCATGCAGGACTATCTCCGCGTATTGCGGGAGCGTGGATTCCAGCGCATCCTCTGCGAAGGTGGGCCAGGAATGCTCGGCCAGCTGGTGCATATCGATGCGATTGATCAGATGTATTTAACCCTGGATCCCCACCTTTCCACCGGCGTAGAAAAACCCGTGGCTACCTTTCATGGCACGCACTCCCACCGCCGAATGCAGCTAGAAAATGTTGCCGCCGATACGGATAGCACGGTGTTTCTGCGGTACTCGCGCACTACTGAGTCCGTAGACTAAAAGGTCGTGACTGCTCGAATAAACGCCGCCGCATGGCCTATTGCCGTTCTCCTCGTCATTCAGCGCATCTTCATCGTCGCGCGCAATGGGACGTTGACTGATGATTTCACTACGGTCTATAGCGCGCTTAAGCGCATGGTCGACGGTATTCCGGTGTATGAACAGGCTTATAACCATGTGGATCCGCTATATCTCTACACCCCAGGCGCAACGCTATTCTTATCGCCTTTAGCGTGGCTCGATTTCAGCCTCGCGCGCGGACTTTTCATCGTTGTCAACGCCCTTGCCATCATTGCCGCACTGGCGCTGCTAACCCACGTGGTGGGAAGAAAGCTCACCTCGCCGGTTTTTCCAGTCTCGATCGCTTTAGCCTTCGCCACCGAATCAGTCACCAACACCTTGGCGTTTACCAATATCAACGGTGTGCTCTTATTCTGCATGGCGCTTTTCCTATGGGCTTTCTTAGAGTCTGAGCGCACCCCGCAGCTCGCGTGGGTCTCCGGCATAGCCCTTGGGCTAGCCATTTTGATTAAGCCCCAATTCGCACCCCTGCTTTTCTTGCCCTTGGTCAAGCTGCAATGGCGCAACCTCCTCGCGGGCCTCGGGATTCCGGTCGTTCTCAATGTCCTAGCGTGGCCGCTCGTGCCGGGCGCTAGCGGTTACCTCGACAAGCTGGTGCCCTATCTTTCCACGACCCGCGATTATGCCAATTCCTCCTGGGCGGGATTGCGGGCCTATGTGGAATTCGGCCCCGTTCTCTACTGGGTGGTGTGGGTAGTCTTCGCCGCCTTGGTCGGGTGCGCGGTGCTCGGACTACTGCGGTGGCGACAATCCGAACCGGTATTTTGGGCGCTGACGACGAGTGGCACGATTATGGTCGGGATTTTCTTCTTGTCCTCACTAGGACAGCAATATTATTCAATGTGGTTATTCCCGCTAATTTTCACCGTGTTCCTACCGCGCTCGGTCTTTCACTCGGTGGGCGCATGGGTGGCTGCATTCCTGTTCTTGGCCCCAGTGACATGGACGTCGCAAGCGCACCCGGATGCTGGGCGGTGGATGAACACTTTCTCCGGCACCGTGGGGTGGAGCCTGCTCATCGTCATCATCTTCGCCTCCGTTGCCGGTTGGTGGCGTGCCACGCAAATAAAGGATTAAACTTAAAGTCATGACTGATTTTAAGCTCATTGCTGATGCCGACTGGCAAAAGCGCCTTAGCCCCGAAGAATATTACGTATTGCGCGAAGCAGGCACGGAGCCGCCGCACGTGGGCGAATACACAGATACCACCACAGAGGGTGTCTACTCCTGCAAGGCCTGCGGCGAGGAGCTATTCCGTTCCACCGAGAAGTTTGCTTCCCACTGTGGTTGGCCTTCCTTCTTCTCCCCGCTAGCCGGTGACAAGATTATCGAGCGGGAAGATAATTCCCTGGGCATGCGCCGCGTCGAGGTACTATGCGCCAACTGTGAGTCCCACTTGGGCCACGTATTCGAAGGCGAAGGCTACGATACCCCGACTGACCTGCGCTACTGCATCAACTCTATTTCTTTGAACCTGGAAGAAAAGCCCATCGAGGAAAACTAGGATTTCACTACCACGCGCAGTGAGATCAAATGACAGCGCTGGAAGCTCCCTCCAGTTAAGGGGGCTCCCAGCGCTGTTTTTATTTCAAATCTTAGGGCAGAACCTTAATGAGTTCTGCGATGTCCTTCACGCGGCGTCCGGTGTGGAATGGAATTTCCTCACGCACGTGGTGGCGGGCTTCGGTATAGCGCATCTTATACATCAGGTCTACGATGCGGTGTAGCTCGTCGGCTTCAAAGGCAAGGACCCACTCATAATCCCCAAGCGCGAATGCCGGTACGGTATTGGCGCGCACATCGGGGTAGTCGCGTGCCTGCATTCCGTGCTCCATCAAAATACGGCGACGCTTTTCTTCTTCCATCGTGTACCAGTCATACGAACGCACGAATGGGTAGACGGAAATCCACTCCTTGGGCTCTTCCCCCATGATGAAGGAAGGCAGGTGGGACTTATTGAACTCGGCCGGACGGTGCAGGGCATTTCCAATCCACGTTACTTCGCTCACCTGGCCCAAGGTGGTCTCCCGGCGGAAATCGCCAAAGGCTTTCTGGATATCGGAAAACTCCTCGGCGTGCCACCAGAACATGAAGTCCGCAGAATCGCGCATCGCGGTCAGATCGTAAACGCCGCGGACGGTGACCTTATTGTCCTTTTCTAGTTCCGCAAAGAATTCTTGGGCTTGGGAGATGATCTCCTCGCGCTCGCTGCCCAGCCCGCCGGGGATCACCTTGAAAACGGCGTGTTGGGAGTATTGCTGTACCTCGTTGAGTTCCTTGAAATCGAGCTTCGCCATTGCCTTCTCCTTTGCAGAAGCTTATTCGAATATTCGGACATATCCATCATAAGTTGGAGTTAGACCGATTGTCATCCCTCCCCCCTGTGCACCTCCCACTATCGGCGCGCCTCCGCCAGCTCAAGGTAGTGAAACTATAGCTTTATCAAGGTGAGTAATTCCGAATCGAGCACGCCCAGCGCCGGTAAGAATGCCGGAGCCAACTCCGGAGATGGCGCAGCCTTTACCTCCCTACGCCGCAATGACGAGGCACAGGAGCCAACGACGCCACCGGCTTTTACTCAGGCGGTTGAGTCCATGCACACGGCCACTCTTCGCCCAGAAATTAGCCTCGGGTCCATTCGCCCACCGCAGCGATTAGCGCCCTTTAGCCACGCCATTGGCCTTGAGGTGGGCACGGAAGAGGAGCCGGATATCATCGCCACCGATTCAGATGGCGATGCCTTCGGGCGCCTCATCCTCCTCCATGACCCGGGCGCGGAAGAGGCCTGGGAGGGCCCAATGCGCTTGGTGGCGTATATCCAGGCCGATATGGATGATTCGGTGGCAGGAGATCCGCTGCTTCCGGACGTAGCCTGGCAATGGCTCAATGAAGGCTTGGAAAAAGAAGGCGCGGAGATTACCAACCTCGGTGGTACGGTCACCTCCACCGCCTCGGTCCGCTTCGGCGAGATCGGCGGTCCCCCGCGCGCTTATCAGATTGAGATGCGCGCATCGTGGACGGCGGAGGGGCTGGATTTAGCACCGCACGTGCAGGCCTTCGCACAAGTATTAGCCAACGTCGCGGGGCTGCCGCCTGAAGGCGTTACTGAACTCGCCCGTTAAGATGGTGGAATTTCGGAAGCAGCCGAAAGAGGGTATTCCGAAGGTATTATCCACACCAGCGGAATTCGCCGCTGCCGCCGCGCGGTTGCACGCTGGTACAGGGCCCTTTGCCATCGATACCGAGCGCGCCTCAGGCTACCGGTACGATGACCGCGCCTTTCTCATCCAGATTCGCCGGCACGGCGCTGGGACGATGCTTTTTGCCCCCGAAGGCCACCGCGCGGAATTGACCCGGGAGCTTGCTCCGGTGCTCAATGGGCAGCACTGGATCATTCACGCCGCGCCCTCGGATCTCCCGTCTCTTGGGTGGCTCGGGCTTTTCCCTGGCACTCTTTTCGATACGGAATTAGCCGCCCGGTTTGCAGGATTTCACCGCACCAATTTGGGCGCCATTATCGCGGAGCTTCTCGATGTCCAGCTGGAGAAAGGCCACGGCGACGATGACTGGTCCATCCCGCGGCTCAGCGAAGAAATGCGTGCTTATGCCGCACTCGATGTCGAGCTCTTACTGGAATTGGCTACGACGCTGCGGGATATCTTGGCCGAACAAGAAAAGCTGGACTGGATGGTGGAGGAATGTGCGGCGATCGTCGCCAAGCACGCGAATGACACCGCCCCGCAGCCGCACTCTTGGCGCGATATCAAGGGAGTATCGAGCCTAAAGAATGGGAAGCAGCGCGCCGCGGCGCAGTCTTTGTGGAACCTGCGCGATGATATTAGCCGGCGAACCGATACCGCGCCCGGGCGCGTGCTGCCCAATAAGGTACTAGTAGAGATAGCCCGGATCCTGCCCAGCACGCAGCCGCAGTTAACCCGCATCAAGGGGTTTCCACGGCGGAGCAAGGGCGTCGCGCACCGCTGGTTGCTGGCCGTGCAGCAGTCCCAGAATATTCCACCGCGCGGGCGCCCGGGCCCGCTTCGCCAGGAAAGAACCGTTCCCTCGAAATCGGTGTGGTCTAGGGAGTATCCACAGCAGTGGGGGGAATATCAGGAGATCCGCGCTGCCATTGGGGATATCGCCGAAGAGCTCGGGCTGCCACAGGAGCTGCTGCTTCGACCCGCAACCCTTCGCGCCACCGTGTGGGCAGCCATTGGCGGGAGCGGAACCATCAGCCAGCCTGAAGATGTGCCCGCCTTCCTAGAGCGCGAAGGCGCGCGGTCGTGGCAGGTCAACCTCGTTGCCCCGGCATTGATCGCGAGCCTATTCTCCCAGCCACATTAAGCGGTCAGGTTTTCTACCCACTCGGTAATCGATGTAGCAATGAGCTCAGGGCTTAGGCCAAATTCTTCCAAAACCTCGCCGCGGGAACCGTGCTTGGGGAAGTAACCAGGAACACCCAGGCGGCGCACTGGGGTGTCCACCTCTGCGGCGCCGAGAGCCTCAGCAATCATGGATCCAATTCCGCCGCGAATGAGGCCATCTTCTACCGTTACGACCAAATCGTGATCTGCTGCCATAGCGATGACGGAGCTTGCCACTGGCGCGACCCATCGCGGGTCAATGACCGTGACGTTGAGCCCCTGCTTCTCCAGCTCTTGCGCTGCCTTGATGCTCCGCGCGGACATCGCACCGATAGAGACGATGAGCACCTCGGGGGTGTCCTCACCGGCGTCAGCCTCGCCGTAGTAGAGGATATCGACGCCATCGGCAAGCGTATCCACGGCTTCCATATCGGGCAGCAGGTTTCCCTTGGGGAACCGGACGACCGAAGGCCCAGAATCAATGTCCAGAGATTCCTGGAAGAGCTCGCGCAGGCGCGCACCATCGCGCGGGGCGGCGATGTGCATGCCAGGGACAATGCTCATTAAGGACATATCCCAAATTCCGTTGTGGGAGGCGCCATCAGATCCCGTCACGCCCGCGCGGTCCAGCACGATGGTCACCGGCAGCTTAAGCAAGGCAATATCCATGATCACTTGATCCACGGCCCTATTCAGGAACGTGGAATACACAGCCACCACGGGGTGCATGCCGCCCAAAGCCAAACCAGAGGCAGAGGCCATGGCGTGCTGCTCGGCGATGCCCACATCAAAGAACCGCTCCGGGAAACGCTCCTGGAAGGGAGCTAGCCCCGTAGGACCCGCCATGGCTGCGGTAATCGCGACGATGTCCTCGCGCTTTTCCGCCGCCGCAATCAATTCTTCAGAAAATGCGGCCGTCCACCCTGGTTGCTTGGTGCCCTTGGCAACACCGGTGACTGGGTCGATAGCACCCGTCGAGTGCATCTGGTCCTTCGGCTCATTGACCGCCGGGGCAAATCCGTGGCCCTTTTCCGTGACCACATGCACGATAATGGGGCCCTCATAATCGCGGGCATAGGAAAGCGCATGCACCAAGCCATCGATGTCATGGCCGTAGATGGGGCCAATATATTTAATCCCCAGCTCTGGGAAAATCTCCGTGGGCAAGACGGTGGACTTGACGCCTTCCTTCATGGCATGGAGCGCATCAAAGGCGCGCTCGCCCACCCAGCCCATGGATTTTAAGCGGCGCTTGCCCTGCTCCATGAGCTCGTCGTAGCCATGCTGGGAACGAATTCGCCCCAGGTTTTCAGAAATGCCGCCAATGGTGGGCGAATAGCTGCGGCCGTTGTCATTGACCACGATGACTGCATTGCGCTTTTTATCTTCAGAAATATTATTGAGCGCTTCCCAGCACATGCCGCCGGTCAAGGCGCCATCGCCCACAATGCCAATGACATTGCGGTGGCCTTCCCCGCGAATCTTAAAGGCCTTGGACAGCCCATCCACAGTCGAAAGCGAGGCGGAAGCATGCGAGGATTCCGTCCAGTCATGCTCGGACTCACCGCGGTCCGTATAACCGGACAGGCCGCCCTTTTGGCGCAGGGTATCGAATTGGGCCGTGCGACCAGTGAGCATCTTGTGCACATAAGACTGGTGGGAGGTATCAAAGATGATGGGCTCGCGCGGGGAATCAAAGACCCGGTGCAGCGCAATGGTCAATTCCACCACGCCCAAATTGGGCCCCAAATGCCCACCCGTCACCGATACCTTATCGATGAGGCGCTGGCGAATATCCGCCGCAAGTTCCTCCAACTTTTCTGCAGGCAGTGCCTTCAGGTCTTGCGGCGAGTTTATGGTATCCAAGATAGTCATGGAGCGGCCTTCAACTCCTTCTGTGCTTAGTTCTTCCTATCCACCGTACCCGTGGTCCGTATTTTCTTTTATATCGGCTTCTTAATTCAGGCGGGGTATTTTCGCATTAAACAGCGTCCTGCGCCGGGTTATACGCCGCCTTATCTGGGGTAATAAGAGCGATTACCTCAAAGTGATGGGTGCCGGGGAAGGCATTGACCAGCGCCATTTTCTCGGGCTTATACCCAGCGCTTTGCCATAGGGACAGATCGCGGGCAAAGGTCGCTGGATCGCATCCCACATGCACCACGGCTTGGGGCTTTGCCTCCGCCACGGCGCGGACCACCTGCTCGCCTGCCCCGGTTCGCGGCGGATCGAGCACCACGGCACCTGGTTGGGGCAATTGCGCAGCAACCTGTTCTACCTTGGCGGATTTCACGGCAATATCGATATCGCGCAACCCCGGCTGCGTAGTCGCCGTTGCCGCGGGCGAATAGTCCACGGAAATGACTTTTCCGCCGGTGGCTTCTGATAACGCGGGCGCGAATAGTCCAACGCCGCCGTACAAATCCCAAGCGATCTTGTGCTGGTAATCTCGGCCGGCCAGCCACTGCCCTGCCACAGCGCTATAAATCTCCGGCGCCGCCACATGCGCTTGCCAAAATGCCGTGGCGGGGAAGGAAAACTCGCGGCCATTGACGTATTCGGCCACCGTGCCAGAGCCCTCGATGACCTCACGAATGGTCTCCACGCGCCTGCCTCGCGGGGCCTTGCGCGTTTCCACCACATACCGGTTGCCGGCGCCATCAAGAACCGCGACGATTTCGGCCCCAGGGGTAAAACGCCGTGCGCCATCCCCAACCAGACCATCAATCAAGCCATCTGCTAATTGGGTACAACCGACGGACGTGACCAGCTCATTCGAGCGGTACTTCCGCAATCCGGCGCGGCCTTGCTTGTCGACGCCCAACCGGACCCTCGTCCGCCAGCCCCGTACCGGCGGCAGATCATGTTGCTCAATGGTGAGGGACTCGAGCCCCTCAATGCCGCTGCGGCGCAGCTGTTCGCGGAAGACATCCATCTTGATGTCTATTTCCGCTGCGGGATCCAACTCAGCAAAATCGCAGCACCCAGCGCCTAGCTCCGCGGCGGGACAGCTACTGGGTACGCGCAGTTGCCCTGCGGTGACGATGCTATCGAGTTCGCCCTTGATAAAAGACTTTTTCACCTTACTGGCGGTTGCGCGAACCGTGTCACCAGGAAAAGCCCGGGGAACGAAGACGACGCGCCCATCCGGGGCGTGGCCTATGCCGAGTCCACCATGGGCCATGCGGTCAATGGTGACCTCTACGGTGTCCCCGCGAGATACTGCGAACTCATTCATTTTCTGCCTCGAGCTCTTGTGTACTGCGATTTGAATTTGTGGCACGTCCGACATTTTCTGCCTCTTCTACTGAAGCGTCTGCGCGGCGCACCATCCACACGGTTAATGCGGTCACCAACAACGTCAAGGGCCAGCCCATGACGATCCTGGTAATTCCCAATGCGGTAGTCTCCCCGGCATCATAAATCGCGCGCTGGATGATAAACCGCGCTAAGAAGATAACGGCCCACCCGGCGGTGGCGATGGAATAGGCCCTCCGCGCAAGCTTTACCTTCTGCCAGGCCATATCATCGCCGTTCAAGCCCTTCCAGATAACGCCTACGGCCGGCCACCGGAAAAGGATGGAGAGCGCTGCGGCAATAAACAAGGCCAGCGACATCCAAATGCCGTATAGGAAGTAGCCTTTGGCATCCCCGGTTAACCATGCGATGGCGGCGCAAATGGCCACCCCGATAAGGCCAGATATGGCCGGCTGAACAGTCTGTTTGCGAACAATGCGCCAGATGGCGATCACTACCGCCACACCCAGCGCGGAGATGAGCGCTGGGGTGAGGCCATAGAGGCTGTTGACCGGAATAAGGACGACGATGGGCAATGTGGCCGCGACGAGGCCGGGTAGGCCTCCCATTTGTTCCAACAGAGTTGGTTCAGTATCGCGGTCCTGGTCGTCGCTTAGCTGAGGAGCCTGCGGCTCCGGCAAAGAGTTACTCACGTAGCGTTCTGCTTTACTTATCGGTATCGGGGTTAGACCCCTTGTCTTTGTCATGTGCGGGAGATTCATTGTCCCCCTCGGGTGGCTGCGCGCCCAAATCGCGCAGTTGCTTTTCCGCTTCCGCCTCAGCGGCAGGATCGGGGCCGCCTACTCCGTTTTCTGGGTGGCCTTGGGCCGGCTGACCTTGGGCATTTGCGCCGGATTGTTCCTGCTGGCGCTTTTCCATGGCTTGTTTAACCTGTTCCACCAGCTGCTTTGGCATGATGACCGGCAGTGCATTGCCCGCCAAAATGGGATCCTCACCGCGGTAGACAAAGGTACGCGATGCTACGTCGCGCGCGATCTGCGCCAAATCTTCTTCAAGGCCGGTAGGTGCTGCAAGAGTCAAGCGCAGCATCCACCGCGGGCCCTCAGCGCCAATGACGCGGAGTTGGCCGTTGTCATTTTTGCCAACGATTTCCAGCCCCCAAGGGCCTTGCTCGGTGGTAACGGAAAGCCCATCGCGGCTCATGCCTTCCTTGATTTCTTCCACGGATTCTGCCCACTGACCGGGCTTGCGCGGAGCTGCGAAGGCAACGGGAGTAATACGGCCCGCCTTGGTGACAATGTGCAGCATCTTTGGGCCTTGTTCGCCCATTTCCACCTGGACCTGGGAGTCCTTTGGCAGCGGAATGCGCATCGAGCCAAGGTCGAGGATGCCGATGGAAGAATCAGAAAAGTCAAAGTCTTCGATATTGACGGAATCGCCATCGAAGGGCCCGGTTTCGCCATTCACGGCGTCGTGGGCAAACTCCGTTGGCACCTGTCCCGAGGCTGCGGCGGCATCGGCAGCCGTATCTTTTACGGATTCAAAAGAATTCGAGTCAGCCGAAGCCGATCCTGCGGAATCAGCGGCAGACTCTTGCGGCTGCGATTGCTGAGAGTTCTCCGGCTCTTCCTTGCGACCGTCATCGTTTTTCTTTTTTCCAAATGGCCAAATGCCCATTTTTTAATCCTTCCTAAATCCCGGTTGATCCGTAGCCGCCGGTACCGCGGTCGGTCTCATCCAAGTCTTCTACTTCGCTAAAATCCATTAGTTCTACACGCTGTACCACGAGTTGAGCGATGCGCATGCCGCGCTCGATCTCGATCGGGGTGTGGGGATCGTGGTTAATCAGGCACACCTTGATCTCCCCGCGGTAGTCAGCATCCACGGTACCCGGCGTATTGACAATGGACAGCCCGTGTTTAGCTGCTAAGCCGGACCGCGGATGGATTAATCCCACGGTGCCGAGCGGTAAGGCCATGGCGATACCGGTGCCGACAAGTGCGCGTTCGCCAGGTTGGAGGGTAAGCGCCTCCGCGGCGTAAAGATCGGCGCCGGCGTCACCCCGATGCGCCCGAAATGGCATCGGCAGCTCTTTATCGAGGCGCTTGATTTTGACGTCTCCTACTGGCGTTTGTTCCTGCGGTAGCGAATTCGAATCAGTCACTTAGCCAATCCTACCTGCCCCAGTCGGTTCATTCTGTGCGTGGAGTGGACTAGAATGCCTAGGCGTGTCTGATATTTCTGCTCCTCAACCCGCTGCCCCGAAAGTGTTGTATCGCGAACGCCAATGGGTGCCGTGGTACTTCTGGATTTTTGCAGCGATCGTTGTGGCTTTAACCTCAGCTACGGCAGGACTCAACCGCTCTG
Organism: Corynebacterium sp. KPL2838; assembly: GCF_040225455.1. Taxonomy (NCBI): domain Bacteria; kingdom Bacillati; phylum Actinomycetota; class Actinomycetes; order Mycobacteriales; family Corynebacteriaceae; genus Corynebacterium; species Corynebacterium sp. KPL2838. The sequence goes on from NZ_JBEHFT010000013.1 coordinate 12,451, forward strand.
TGTGGTGGACTGTCATTCCCGCAGTCCTGCTCGGAGCCATCGCTATCTGGGTGCTCATCACGTGGTCTGGGACCGTTGTGCAGGTGGAACAAGATGAAGATGGAACGCGATGGTTGCTAGTCAAGGATGCGCAGTTACCCAATGAGGTTGTCTCTCGTTCGATTACCGTTCCAAAGTCTGCGCGCCATAACGCACTGGGCCCGCAATTCGATCCGGCCGCATTCTTGGTCTCTCATGCGTGGATTGACGAGCACGCCATGATGGTCCTCAATGATCCGGAGGATGACACCCCATATTGGCTCATTGCCTCGAAAGATCCAGACCAACTGCTCCGCGCCTTCCTGCCAGAGCAGCACGCAAAAGGCTCGTAGATTCTAGGGGTCGCTGCTTTTTGGAAGGCGTCGCCTGTGAGAGTGCCGTTAGTGTTTTCATTGCTACTGCATCCCCCCGAGCAAGCCCCCGCATGACAGCATTAAAGAAGACTTTCGGTCGCACCTTACGCGGGTTCTTGTACCATCAGTGAAAAGTTGGACTAGGAGGAGATCACAATGGGTTTCGGAGGAGCTCTACGCAGAACTCAGAAAGATGGGAAACCCTGGATACCTCCGTGGTGGTTTTCCTTTGTGATACTGCCACTCATGGTCATCGCTGAATTCTACGTCAGTCAAGTAACCGGTTGGCGTGGAGTGTCCTCATCAAACGTGGAGGGGGGTTGCCTGGAGCGAAGTGAGCTCTGACGGCATCGTCCTTCACGTAGTGGGGTACATGGCTTTTTACTTCGTTTTAGTATTGCCCATCTTTCTGGTGCGTAGATATCTATGGGAGAAACAGCAAAAGCAAGGAAGCGATCCGGATAAGAAGGGCAAAGACGAGCAGCCTTAGATAGAACTGGATGACTGAAAAGATTTGCACCCTCAAAAAGTAGACACCCCGCGCAGTTAGGTGCCGCGCACATCGGGTGTCTGCTAAACAAGGAAAACTTCAAACCCCGCCGCGCTTGCCTTTGCAAACTGCGGAGGGATGAATCTTTATTTGGGTTGTGCGCAATAACGACTAGCTAGGCCAATACCGGCTGCTTAGGCACAATCCTTACAGATGGGCATGCCATCTTCTTCGTGCGAATAACGCTTATTGGACTGAACCAAAAAGCAAGATCCGCAGGTAAATTCGTCTTCTTGGCGGGGAACGACCTGTACGTTGAGTTCCTCGCCGGTAAGATCAACTGATGGCGGTTGGAATGCTTCGACGATTTCGCCATCGTCATCCATGCCATTGCTTTCGGGTTCAGCTGCTTTCAGTCCCTCTAAAGAGTCAGTTTCAAGTTCTTCTTCTGCGCCGCGGCGCGGTGCGTCATAATCGGTGGCCATACTGCACGCCCCTATAAGTCGAGTTGCTTTAGGAATAGTTGTTTATCGATCGCGCATAATAAAGGACAAATACCGATATGTCATCCTGCTGCTAAAAATTTCTTTAACCCTTCACCCCCGCATCGCCTCCTTAGCGCCATGTGCTGCCAAAAGTTCCTCAAATGCGGGTGCCAATTTCACCCCCGCGGCCCAGGTTAATTCACCATCAGCGGACCCCTTGTCCAGCCCTGGGTGATGGACTTTAGCTCCTGCCTCGCGAGCGATGAGAGCACCGGCGGCAAAATCCCAGGCGTTAATACCGTGCTCGAAATAGGCATCAACACTCCCCTCTGCCACGCGGCACAAATCAAGGGCGGCTGCGCCGATGCGGCGGATATCGCGGACCTGCGGCAACAACTTAGCCAGCAGTTCCGCCTGTTGCTTGCGCCGCTGTGCGCCGTAACCAAATCCCGTCGCTACCAAGGAAAGCGCGGGATCGTCTTGCTCACCGCACCGTAGTGAGGACCGCGTGCCATCCGCAGCGGTAACCGTGGCACCCTGGCCTGCTGCTGCGGAATACACTTGCCCCCGTGCCACATTGACTACTGCACCCGCTACCAAGCGGCCGTCGTATTCCGCGCCAATCGAGACCGCATAGTCCGGAATGCCGTAAAGGAAATTTACGGTTCCGTCGATGGGATCCACGAGCCACCTCACCCCGGTCGTCCCGTCGAAGCTCGCGCCTTCCTCACCCAATAGGCCATCGCCAGGGCGGCTTTCCTTAATCGTGCGCGTAATAAACTCCTCGGTGGCGGTATCAACCTCCGTTACCGGGTCGACGGCGCTCGACTTTGTCTGAGTATGTGCCGCAATACCGTCTCCAGCCACCAAGTCCGCACGGCGCGCGCGAATAAGTTCCGCCGCACGCATTGCGGTAGATTCCGCAAAATCTCGCAGCTGCAGAAAATCTATGTCATGATCCATGCCATCCATTGTGCCTTCTTCTACACTTGCGAGCATGACTACTCATACTGGCCACTCTTTTGGCATCGATATTGGCGGCTCCGGCATTAAGGGCGCCGAAGTCGACCTCAAAAACGGTGAATTCGTGGGCCCACGGCTAAAGATCCCCACCCCACAGCCGTCCACGCCACATGAGGTAGCCACGGTAGTGGCCCAGATTGTGGGCGAAAAAGAGTGGGACAAGCCCGTCGGCATCACCTTGCCCTCGGTGGTGTCCAACCACTCGGTGCACTCCGCTGCCAATATCTCACCTGAGTGGGTCGGTGTGGATACCACTGAGTTGTTTTCTCGTTATCTAGACGTTGACTTTGTGGTCTTAAATGATGCCGATGCTGCAGGCCTTGCGGAAGTCGCGTATGGAAACGAGTTGGCTAAAACCGGGCCAGTCATCTTTTTGACGCTGGGAACCGGCATCGGCTCGGCCTTCTTCCTCAACGGGCAGCTCTTTCCCAATACTGAGCTTGGACACCTCACTGTGGGAACTGACGAGGCCGAAGCGATCGCATCCTCCGCAGCCAAAGAACGCGAAGGGTTGAAGTACAAGGAGTGGGCGGTTCGGCTCGATCGCGTGCTGCAGGAATACGAGAAGTTATTTAACCCCCAAGCTTTCCTCATCGGGGGTGGCATATCTCGCAAATTCCACAAATGGGGACCCCACTTAACTATTGATACCCCCGTTATGCCTGCACAACTGCAAAATCGTGCAGGTATTGTAGGTGCAGCGATGGCTGTATTGGAAGGCCTAGAGCCATAAATTCGCCGTTGCATTAACCCTATCTACCGGCATTGTGCAAAAATCGCCTATACTGGGCGGTCGATCCAAAATTGCATGGCTCTCGGGCGTGTCTGACCTGCATAAGGCCTACACCCGCTAGCATTCATAATGCTATTGCCACCCTGTGCGGGTGCGGTGAGCTATTTCCATCAAGTAGTAAGTCGAAAGGGCGTACGTGGCAGCCACTGATTCTTCAGACCAGGCACTCGGCGAGGACGACAAGTCAGTCGAGGCATCTACTCCTGCAAAGAAGACCGCCAAAAAGACGGCAAAGAAAACGGCGAAGAAAACCGCCAAGAAGACAGCTAAAAAGACGGCGAAAAAGACTGCCAAGAAAACGGCTAAGAAGACCGCCAAGAAGTCGGCGAAGAAATCAGCCAAAAAAGCTGTCAAAAAGACCGTGCGAGCCTCTGCGGCAGAACCGCAAGACTCCCCCGCAAACTCCGCGGAGAAAGCACCGTCGGAAGCTGAGGACGCAGAGGATCAGCTCGACGCCGTTGAGCAAGACGCCCCTGCGGATGACGTCGACTTCGAGCCCACCCATGAGGACATCGAAGAAGATGAATTCGATGCCCCCACTGACCTGGATGAAGACGATATCCAGGAAGAGTTGGGCGAAGAAGAAGACGAGGACGAAGCAGAAGATACGTCCTCGGTCTGGGATGAGGAAGAATCCGTCGCCCTGCGCCAGGCGCGCAAGGATGCACAGCTGACCGCCTCCGCCGACTCCGTCCGCGCGTACCTTAAGCAGATCGGTAAGGTTGCCCTGCTGAATGCGGAGCAGGAGGTCTCTTTGGCAAAGCGCATTGAGGCTGGCCTGTACGCGCAGCACCGCATGGATGAGATGGAAAAGGCTCGTGCGGAGGGCGATAAGGCTGCCAAGCTCTCCCCCATGGAAAAGCGCGACCTGCGCAGCATCGCAAGGGACGGGCGCAAGGCTAAGAACCACCTGTTGGAGGCCAACCTTCGCCTTGTGGTCTCCTTGGCCAAGCGCTACACCGGCCGCGGCATGGCTTTCTTGGACCTTATTCAGGAAGGCAACTTGGGCCTTATCCGTGCGGTGGAAAAGTTCGACTACACCAAGGGCTATAAGTTCTCTACCTACGCCACGTGGTGGATTCGTCAGGCTATTACCCGCGCCATGGCTGACCAGGCCCGCACCATCCGCATCCCGGTTCACATGGTGGAGGTCATCAACAAGCTGGGCCGCATCCAGCGCGAGCTACTCCAGGACTTGGGCCGCGAGCCCACTCCACAGGAGCTCGCGAAGGAAATGGACATCACTGAAGAAAAGGTGATGGAGATTCAGCAGTATGCGCGTGAGCCCATCTCGCTGGACCAGACCATCGGTGATGAGGGCGATTCCCAGCTGGGTGATTTCATCGAGGATTCTGAGGCCGTCATCGCCGTCGATGCCGTGTCCTTCACCTTGCTGCAGGACCAGCTCCAGGACGTGCTGACGACGTTGTCCGAGCGCGAAGCCGGCGTCGTGCGCCTGCGCTTTGGGCTTACCGATGGCATGCCGCGCACTTTAGACGAGATCGGCCAAGTCTACGGCGTTACCCGCGAGCGCATCCGCCAGATCGAGTCCAAGACGATGTCGAAGCTGCGCCACCCCTCTCGTTCGCAGGTATTGCGCGATTACCTCGACTAGATAACTCGCCCGTCCTGCACAAAATGAAGGCCGCACCACCATGGTGCGGCCTTTTTATGTGCCTAATTCCCTCCTGCGGGCTGGCGCGACGAAAGGGGCGCAGCGCCAACCGCCGGCCAGCAGCCAACCAGCGACGGAGAGGCGCTCTACCACTTGCGCAGGTAATTGATACGCTCGCGCAGTTGCTCCGCGCTGCATAACGCGGTGGGCGGTCCACCGCAGGCCTTGCGGACCTCGGTGTGGATGGCACCGTGCGGCCGGCCAGAGCTCTGCGCGGCGATGGAGACCACGGTGTTAAGCTCCTTGCGCAGCGCGCCGAGCTCATCAACCACGCCGGTATCCTCCGCGGCATCGGACTCTTGTTGCTTCGCGGCTGGCGCATGACCCATGCCGTAAATCTTGCGGCGGTGGGCCTCTTCTGCCTCGGCGGCCCGGCGTGCCTTTTCCTCAGCCTCGCGGCGGTCCATTTCCGCGGATTGTTTCTTGCGCAAGAGGTCTTTGACCTGGTCGGCATCGAGGAGCCCAGGGATGCCAAGGAAATCGGCCTCCTCATCAGAGGTCATATCGCCGGTATTAAACTGCGAGCCGTTATAGAGCAGGCCAGAAAACTCGGCTTCGGCGCCTAAGGACTCATAAGACTTTTCCAGCATATCTGGTTCGGTCTTTTTCTGGTTTGCTTGCTCAAGCAGCTCGTCGTCCCAGCCTTCTTTCTCCGTCTTCTCTTTGCCCAAGACGTGGTCGCGGGATTTTTCCATGTGCTCTGCAAGGCCGAGCAGCACGGGGACGGAGGGAAGGAAGACCGAGGCGGTTTCGCCAGGCATGCGGGAGCGCACGAAGCGGCCGATTGCCTGGGCGAAGAACAAGGGGGTCGACGCGGAGGTGGCGTAGACGCCCACTGCGAGGCGGGGCACGTCGACGCCCTCGGACACCATGCGGACGGCAACCATCCATTCATCGGTGGAGTCCGCAAATTCTTGAATGCGGTCCGAGGAGCCTGGGTCATCGGACAAAATAACCGAGACGGGGGTATTGGAGAGTTGCTTGAGGATTTTCGCGTAGGCGCGAGCGGTGGTCGTATCGGAAGCGAGCACGAGCCCGCCGGCATCCGGCATATTGCGCCGCATCTGCATCAAGCGGGTATGCGCCGCCTGCAGTACGGCCGGGATCCATTCGCCCTTGGGGTCAAGCGCGGTGCGCCAGGCACGCGCGGTTTGTTCCACGTTCATGATGTCACCCAAGCGCGCAGAGTGCTCCTCCCCGGCGGAGTCCCGCCAGCGAGCCTCGCCGGAGTAGGACAGGAAGACGACGGGGCGCACGACGCCATCGGCAAGCGCATCGCCGTAATCATAAGTGTGGTCGGCGCGCGAGACCTTATGGCCTTCCCCATCGTCCTCATAGCGCACAAAGGGGATGGGCGATTCATCGGAGCGAAACGGCGTACCGGTCAGCGCAAGGCGGTGGTTGACGTCGTCGTAGGCCTCCTTCACACCATCGCCCCAGCTTTTGGCATCGCCGGCGTGGTGGATCTCGTCCAAGATCACGAGCGTGCGCCGCGCGGACGCAACGGCGCGGTGCTTGAAGGGGTGCATACCCACTTGGGCATAGGTCACCACGATGCCATCCATGCTGGGGTTAACAGCAGAAGAGTTCGTGAAGGCAGGATCCAAGGCCAAGCCCACCCGCGCGGCGGCGGCAGACCACTGCGTCTTCAGGTGCTCGGTAGGCACCACGACGATGACGCGCTCCACCGTGCGGTCTTCCATGAGCTCCGTCGCGATGCGCAGAGCAAAGGTGGTTTTACCCGCACCTGGGGTCGCCACCGCCATAAAGTCTTGTGGCTTGGTGGCGAGGAATTTATCGAGGGCTGATTGCTGCCACGCGCGGAGGTTCGTCTTCTTAAACGTCCTCACTTGCGGCGAAGACCCTTAAAAACGCGTTCGCAATCGGGGCAGACCGGCGAGCCCGGCTTTGCCTGTTTAGTTACCGGGAAGGTCTCACCGCACAGGGCAACGACGTACTTGCCGTTGACCGCGGAATCGAGGATCTGTTCCTTTTTGACGTAGTGGAAGAACTTCGGCGTGTCATTATCCGTCGTCGAAGTGTCTTCACGAATATCTGGCCGTTCAATTGTCTTCGTAGTCGTAGTCACGCACCCCATTTTGCCGCATCAGCATCGAACTTTGCGAGTCATGCGTCTACCCTTGGAGAACATGCACACTCTACGCACGCCAACGCCGGCTTTCCCGTCCCCTGTTGTAGGGCTACGCGCCGTGCTCCAGGGAGGTGCGTAGTTTAAGTGTTTCGCAAAAAGGAACGTTTTCTCATTACGGATGCCAAGCTCTCGCCCGCACAAGATCGCAGGCGCCGGGAGTTGTGGTACGGCTTTTTTCAATTCTTGCGCGTGCCGTCCCTGCTCGTTGCCGGGGTCTTTTTATACCTGCATTGGTGGTTCCTCGCGGCGATTATCGTGGGCGTGACTTTTCCTTTGCCGTGGATTGCCGTGGTCATTGGCAATAGCCGCGGGGAGAAGAAGGATAAGCGCGATAAAAATGTCTATAAACCCGCGATGAATCGTCAGCTATATTCGCAGTATCAGAACCAACAGATTTCCCGCGGCGGCTCCACGGCAATCGAATCTAAGCATTCCGTTATTGACCATGACGATACTGCCTCCGACTAACCGCATCATCAGCATGAATAGTACGACTGGAAAGGAACTTCTCCCAGTATGACGTCCTTTGGCCCCCACTTCGATGCCGCCGGGCTGCGTGATCTTGCCCCAGAGTTGGGGGAGGCTTTTTCGCAGGCCGGTTTTACTACCGATGGTTTAGCGGGGCATTTGGGCCCGGAGCTTGCGGAGGCCCTCTACCGCGGTGAGCCTGCCGCGGTGGCGCGCGGGACTGCGGGTAATACCCAGCTGGATACGCTCATTCGCTTCTTCCTGCTGCATGAGCATCTGCCTGCCACGTTGCTTGCCGATGCCCTCGGGGCCCGCCTTGCCACCAAGCTCCTGGATGCCGGCGTGGCGCTTTCCGATGATCGCGGCAGCATCTACATTGCCCTCGATATCCGGCCCCATATCATCGTTGGCTCCAACCGCCTCGTCTTTTCCGATGTCGATGCCTCGCTGGTGGACCACGTCCCCGGCGCGGATCACGTCTTGGGCGTCGGGGCGGCAAGCCTTTCGCTTTTGCAATCGACGCCGGTAAGCCCGGTATCAACGGTGCTCGATTTGGGCACCGGCTCGGGCGTGCAATTGCTGGGTCAGCTCGAGAACGCGCACAGCATTACCGCGACAGATGTCCACCGGCGCGCGCTTGATTTGGCAGCGGCGACAGTCGCTGCTGCGGGGTCCAGCACCGAGGTAGAACTTGTTGAGGGCTCGTGGTTCGAGCCCGTTGCGGGACGCACCTTTGACCGCATCGTGGCCAATCCCCCATTTGTCGTTGGCCTCCCTGAGGTGGGCCATGTTTACCGCGATTCTGGCCTGAACTTGGATGGGGCCAGCGAATTGGTGGTATCCCAGGCGGTGGATCACCTCACCCCGGGCGGAACCGCACACTTGCTCGCCGCCTGGGTACATACCAGCGGGCAGACCTGGCAGCAGCGCGTGGCCTCGTGGCTGCCGGATAAGGGTATAGCCGCTTGGATCATTCAGCGCGATATCGCCGATCCTTCCCTCTACGTATCTACGTGGCTCAAGGATGAATCGTTGGATGTGCGCAGCGATGAGGGCAAGGCTCGCTCCAAGGCGTGGCTGGATCATTTCCACGACCACGATGTCACGGGTATCGGGTTTGGATTCGTCGCCATCCAAAAAATCGCCGATGATGAGCCCTCCGATATCTTGGCCGAAGAAATGCCGCAGCACTTTAGTGATCCTTTGGGACCCGAGGTGGAAGAATACTTCGCCCGCGTGGCGTGGCTGCGCGATTTGGTTCCTGGTGAGCTGGAGGGCAAGCACTTCCAGGTACGCCCACAGGTGGCCAAGGAAGAAGTCAGTGTGGCCGATACCGATAACAAACAAGGATTTAACCGGGCGGTAATCCGGCTAACCCGTACCGATGGGCCCCGGTGGAGCCACGAAGTTGATGAGCACTTGGCCGCAATCGTTGCGGGCCTATCTCCCTACGGGCTCAACCTTGCCGAGACCGTGGGCCTTTATGCGGCCGCGCACGGCTTCGATGAAGCAGAACTGACCGCGGCGGCGCTTCCCGCCATTATCGATATGGTCCGCCACGGCCTGCTCATCCCTGCCGATCTGCTGCTCGAGGACGACGCTTCCCCGGCTACCCACGCCGATTAACACCGAATAGCGCCGTATAGCTGAGAAAGGAAGAGACTTTTATGCGCGCAGTACTAACCCGCGTATCCGAAGCCGCGGTCACGGTTGCAGGCGAAACCGTCGGCGCCATCGATTGCCCTGAGACCGGCGGACTTTTAGCCCTCGTCGGTGTTTCCAGGGAGGATTTGGACGATTGGGCACCGCGCGCGGAAAAGATGGCCCGCAAGATCGCGAAGCTGCGCATCCTGGAAGGTGAAGTATCGGTCGCTGATGCTGGAGCACCGGTATTGGTAGTCAGCCAATTCACGCTCTATGGCCGCACCGCCAAGGGGCGGCGCCCATCGTGGGCCGATGCGGCCCCGGGGAAGAGGCCGAGCCGGTCATCGAGTACATCATCGAGCACCTTCGCGAGCGCAATATCGCGGTTGAATCAGGCCAATTCGGGGCTATGATGCGCGTATCTTCCGTCAACGAAGGCCCGTTTACGGTTTTGGTCGAGACCTAATCTCCTCTAACGCATTTTTCTCATCATCTGGCAATTACCTGCACGAGCGCTCACTCACACCCACGATTATTTATGAGTTAGATCGCAGAGAGTTCGATATTGTTCAACAATGCATATCGCTGGGTGCCGCGCAAGCTTTTTTAGAGTGATAATTAACCTATCCCAAAATGTAATAAATTATTATCACGTGGCATTACCGCGGGCTTATACTTAACGCGTAACGAAGTGAATGGGCTGGATACAAGCTGAAAGTTTAGTTTCAGGCCCTTGCCCGCACACGCTGGTGAGAGAAAATATTTTCTCACTCCAGGGTGACAGGAGCCCTCAAGCTTCGGTCAACCCCATGCAGAGGAGGAAAGAAAATGTCCCACAAGCTCTTGCGCCACGGACAAGTCGAACACCCGGAACACAGTGCGCAAATTCCGGAACAACTACCCGCAGAAGAAAAGCCACCTGCTGACGGCATAGAGACCCCATTTGCAGGCCAAGAAGGCGCCCCGGCGTGGAACAAGGAAGACACCGTTTGGATGCTCTCCCTATTCGGCACCGCCATTGGTGCCGGCGTGCTCTTCCTTCCTATTAACGCTGGTATCGGCGGCATCATCCCGCTTCTTATCATGACCGTCGTCGCCTTGCCGATGACCTACTGGGCCCACCGCGGCATGACCCGCTTGGTCCTATCAAGCTCGAAGCCAGATGGCGATCTCACCGACGTCGTGGAGGAACACTTCGGCGTTAAAGCCGGCGTGCTGATGAATATCCTCTACTTCCTTTCCGTCTACCCCATCCTGTTGGTGTACTCGGTAACCATCACCAACACGGTCAATTCCTTCTTGGAACACCAGCTAGGTATCACTCCACCGGAGCGGTGGCTTACCTCGTTGGTTCTCGTAGGCGGACTCATCCTCGTCGTACGCATGGGCAAAAGCGTGGTCGTCCACGTTATGTCCTACTTGGTATACCCGTTCATCGGTATCCTGGTCCTGCTCTCGCTGTACCTCATCCCCAAGTGGAATACCGCACTCTTTGATAGCTTCGACCTCGACGTCGCGCGCGAAGCTTCCGGCCACGGCATGGGTATTACCTTGATGCTCTTGGTCCCAGTTATGGTCTTTTCCTTCAACCACTCGCCCATGATTTCTTCCTTCGCCGTTGACCGCCGCCAGACCTACGGCAAGTACGCGGAATACAAGTCCCGCAAGATCTTGCTCCGCGCGGAAATCCTCATGGTCGTCGTCGTGATGTTCTTCGTCTTCTCCTGCGCGCTCAGCCTATCGCCTGCGGATATGGCCGAGGCCAAGGAACAAAACATCACCATCTTGTCTTACCTGGCCAACCACTTTGATAACCCCGTCATCCAGTGGATTGCCCCCATCATCGCCATGATTGCCGTAGCCAAGTCCTTTTTGGGCCACTACCTCGGCGCTGCAGAAGGCTTTGAAGGCCTCCTGGTCAAAGGCAGCAAAAATGCCAATAAAGATGATGCAGAATCCAGCCACAAGCTCGACACCATCACGCTCGTCTTCATGCTGGTAACCGCATGGCTCGTTGCCTGGGCAGATCCTTCCATCCTCGGCATGATTGAAACCCTCTGCGGCCCGACCATCGCCATCATGCTGTTCCTTATTCCGATGATTGCCATCCACAAGGTCCCAGCGCTCGCCCGCTTCAAGGGCAAGGCCTCCAACTACTTCGTCTTCACCATGGGCCTTGTTGCCCTGGCCACCATCATCTACTCCATCGTGCAGGCTTTCTAAGCAGCACTTGCTTCTCAGGATTTTCCAGGAGAAAACCATGTTCATCAGCATCTTCGATATGTTCAAGATCGGCATCGGCCCCTCAAGCTCACACACCCTTGGGCCAATGAAAGCCGGCAAGGCCTTCGTCGATGAGCTCAAAGAAAAAGGCCTCATGGATAAGGTCACCCGCGTCCAGGCCAACGTCTACGGCTCCCTATCCTTGACCGGTGTGGGCCACTCCACCGATAAAGCCATCCTGTTGGGACTGGCCGGCGAAGAACCAGAAACCGTCGATATCGACGGCATCTCCGCCTTCATGAAAGAGATCAACCAGAGCGAAACGCTCCTTCTCGGAGGCACGCACAAGGTGAGCTTCCCCAAAGACGGCGGCTTCTACTTCCACGACGAATACCTCCCCATGCATGAAAACGGCATGTGCCTTATCGCCTTTGCCGGCGAGGAAGACATCCTGCACAAGACCTATTACTCAGTGGGCGGCGGGTTCATCGTCAAGCAAGAAGACTTCGCCATGCGCACCCAAGACACAGTCGACGTCCCATTCGCTTATGCCAGCGCGGAAGAACTACTGGCGCTGTGCGAAACCAATAATATGACACTTCCGGAGCTCGGCAGGGCTAATGAAAAGGCGCTGCACAGCGAGGGGGACATCGACGAGCACCTGCGCAAGGTCCGCGATGTCATGTACACCGGCATCAAGCGTGGCTCCACAACCGATGGCCCCCTGCCCGGCGCCCTGCTCGTGCCGCGCCGCGCCGCCGCCCTGAAGCGCAGGCTGGAACAATCCGACCCCCACGATGGCCTCAACATTTTGAGCTGGGTGAATATGTTTGCCCTGGCCATTTCGGAGGAAAATGCCGCCTGTGGCCGCGTCGTCACCGCGCCTACCAACGGCGCATGCGGCGTCGTGCCTGCGGTACTGGCCTATTTCGATGAATTCGTTGAGCCGGTTACTCCAAGCATGTTCGCGGACTATATCTTCGCCTGCAACCATATCGCCGCGCTCTACAAGATGAATGCCTCCATTTCCGGTGCGGAAGTAGGCTGCCAAGGAGAAATTGGCGTCGCCTGTTCCATGGCAGCAGCCGGGCTGGCCCAACTGATGGGGGCGACACCGGAACAAGTCTGCGTGGCGGCCGAAATCGGCATGGAACACAAATTGGGCCTGACCTGTGACCCGGTCCTAGGCCAGGTGCAAGTCCCCTGCATCGAGCGCAACGCCGTAGCCGCGGTAGACGCAATTACCAGCGCGCGCATGGCCTTGGACCGCGAAAGCAAGCCATGTGTCAGCCTCGATGAGGTGATCTGGACCATGTACAACACCGGCAAGGACATCAACGCCAAATACCGGGAAACCTCACAAGGCGGCCTCGCCCTAGCGGTGCACCCGCCCATTCCGGTATGTGGTTAATGTCGGCACCCTAGGCTCCGGAAAGAGCGCCATATAAGGAGGTGAGTACTTGGCCACGGCCGGTTACTCGCCTCCTTTTGTCGTTACTTTGTGGTACCTTATCAATAATCTGACAGGAATTATAAGGACATGCTTCAGCTAATGAACCTTTCTAGCAGCCATGCCCCCGAAGAAAACTTCCTCGAGCAGTACATACCACTCGTCGATTTCCTCGGTCAGGCCATGGGCCCTAACACCGAAATCGTGCTTCATGATCTCGATGTACCCGATAAATCCATCATTGCCATTGCCAACGGCCACATCTCTGGACGCGAACTAGGCGGCCCGGTCACAGACTTTGCCCTCTGGTTCATGAAACAGGGCGACGCGGCGGCCGTTCCAATGATGACGGGATACCGCGCGGTCAATGGCGAGGGGAAAGTGTGCCGCTCCTCAAGCTATTTCCTGCGCGATACCACCGGCCATATGCGCGGCATGCTTTGTATCAATGTGGAATTATCCGAGCTGATCCAAATCCGCGATGCCGCTAACGCGATGATCGGTGGCACCGAACCGGCCATCGATAAGGCGAAGGCCTTCAGTGGCTACCCCGACACCACCACACCGCCAAAAACTCCGGCATCTGAAGCGACGGCGAATAAAAAGCCGGAAGCGCCCTATAGCGAATCACTGCGTTCCAATGTCGAGCACCTTCTGGACTCCATGCTGGATTCCGCGATTTCCACGCACTCCACTCCGGTCGAGGCGATGCAGCGCAACGAACGGCTCGAAGTCATCGCTTCCCTTGAAGACGCTGGTTTCTTCCTCCTCAAAGGTGGCATCGCCGCCGCGGCCGCTCGGCTCGGCGTGTCTGAGCCCACGGTATATCGCTACCTCGTACAAGTCCGCGGCTAAGACGCCCCCGCCACGTGGATGAGCGGTTTTACCGCGTTCACGTGGCGCATGCGCTTGCCGACGCCCCCAAAAAGGTGGGGCAAAACGCCCGGCACGTCGCCGTTTTAAAGATTTCAGGATGCGCGGGAACTAAATGCGGCCTAACACCGTTGTACTTTTTGAAACAGGCGACAATTTCAGGAGGCTGAAAGATGACGAATCCATCTGCCAACACCGCCAATGGCACTTCGACTGCCGCTACTGATGAGGAACAGGAAGTAGACCGCGGATCTCGCCGCAATCAAACCAATGACAATCCCTCTGCGGACTTGGTACGCGTCTACCTCAACGGAATCGGTAGGACCGCCCTGCTCAGCGCCGAGGACGAGGTTGAACTCGCGCAAACCATTGAGGTGGGCCTGTATGCAGAATACAAGCTCAATAACGCAGAGAAGCTGACGCGCGCAGAAAAGCGCGACCTGAAGATCTTGGCTCGCGAAGGCAAGAAGGCCCGCTCCCACCTGCTGGAGGCAAACCTCCGCCTCGTAGTCTCCTTGGCCAAGCGTTACACCGGCCGCGGCATGCCACTATTGGACCTCATCCAAGAGGGCAACCTTGGCCTTATCCGCGCCATGGAAAAGTTCGATTATGCCAAGGGCTTTAAGTTCTCCACCTACGCCACGTGGTGGATCCGCCAAGCCATTACCCGCGGTATGGCCGATCAGTCGCGCACCATCCGCCTCCCGGTCCACTTGGTGGAACAGGTAAATAAGCTTTCCCGCATCAAACGTGAGATGTATCAGTCCTTGGGCCGCGAGGCGACCAATGAGGAGCTGTCGGAGGAATCCGGCATCGATGAGAACAAGATCGAGATGCTGCTGCGCCAGTCCCGCGATCCCGTCTCGCTCGACATGCCCGTCGGCACCGACGAGGAAGCCCCGTTGGGCGACTTCATCGAAGATGCTGAGGCTACCGATGCTGAGACCGCCGTCGTGGCCTCCATGCGCCACTCCGATATTCGCGGTGTCATCGATACGCTAGAAAAGCGCGAGCAGGACGTCATTCGCCTGCGCTACGGCTTGGATGACGGCGTGCCACGCACCCTCGACCAGATTGGTCGCCGGTTCGGGCTCTCCCGCGAACGCGTACGCCAAATCGAGCGTGAGGTCATGGCAAAGTTGCGCGATGGCAACCGCGCCGACCGCCTGCGCGAGTACGCGCTGTAAAACTTTTCGCCTCCTGAACCTTATTTAATCGCGACCTCGACTGTGCCGCCGAGAATTTTTCCAGTGTACTTTCGAGGTCGCATTCTCTATGCAAGCGGCGAGTACGAACTCGTCTCCTTAAAATCTCTCCAGCAAACTTAGGGCAACTTAAGCTAGTCTGGATACAGAATGTAAAAAGCGCTGTCTGCTTTGCGCACGGCACGCATTACTGTTTTCAAAGAAAGGTATGCCCACGTGAGGGACCTCGTTGATACTACTGAGATGTACCTTCGGACCATTTATGAATTGGAAGAAGAAGGCATCACTCCCCTGCGCGCCCGGATTGCGGAACGCCTAGAGCAGTCCGGACCTACCGTATCCCAAACCGTTGCTCGCATGGAGCGCGATGGCCTCCTCCACGTTCGTTCGGACAGGAGCTTGGATCTAACCGAAAAGGGACGCGAATTGGCCACGGCAGTGATGCGCAAGCACCGACTCGCGGAGCGTTTGCTTACTGATGTCCTCGGGCTCGATATCAGCAAGGTCCACGATGAGGCCTGCCGCTGGGAGCACGTGATGAGCGAAGAGGTGGAAAAGCGCATGGTATCGGTCCTCGATGACCCCAGCCGCTCGCCTTTTGGCAACCCCATTCCGGCGCTAGCGGAACTGGGTTTCCAGGTCCCCGAGCCATCGATTGGGACGCGGGCTATCGATCTCCCCGATGGCGAAGAGAAGTCCGCAAAGATTATCCAGATTAACGAGATCCTGCAGGTGGATGAGGCCACCTTCCGGGAACTCGCAGAGGCTGGCATCCGCATCGGTACCGAGGTCACCGTGGTCAATAATGGCGGCACGATTTCGCTTACCACTCCCTCGGGTAAGGTCATCACCTTGGCAGATGATCTCGCACACGCCGTGCGCGTGGAGGTCTAGGCCATGAAGCTTTTGGTTACTGGCGGTGCCGGCTATGTCGGCAGCGTGTGTTCCGCAGTCCTCGTAGAGCAGGGCCACGATGTCACCATCATCGATAACTTTTCCACGGGTAATAGGGATGCCGTGCCGCCCGCAGCCCGCGTGGTAGAAGGCGATGTGGCCGACAAGGCCGCAGAGGTACTGGGCGAAGGCGGCTTTGAGGGGGTCCTCCACTTCGCCGCCCGCTCGCTCGTCGGTGAATCCGTGGAAAAGCCGGACGAATACTGGCAGCACAACGTCGTGACCACGCTGCGCCTGCTCAATGCCATGCGCGATAACGATGTGAAAAGCCTCGTCTTTTCTTCCACCGCGGCCACCTACGGCGAGCCGGAGCAGGTTCCTATTACTGAGGACATGCCGACCCAGCCCACGAACCCCTATGGCGCTAGCAAATTGGCTATCGACTACATGATTACCTCTTTTGCACAGGCCTTTGGGCTCGGGGCAACGTCCCTGCGCTATTTTAACGTCGCCGGTGCCTACGGCTCCATCGGCGAAAACCGCGAGATTGAAACCCACCTAATCCCCATTGTCCTGCAGGTTGCTCTGGGGCACCGCGATAAGATTTTCATGTTTGGCACGGATTGGGATACCCCGGATGGAACGCCGGTGCGCGACTACATCCATATCCGCGATCTTGCCGATGCCCACGTGCTTGCCCTCCACAGCAATGCCCCCGGCACCCACCGGATCTATAACTTGGGTTCCGGCGAGGGATACTCCGTCAAGCAGGTCATCGAGATGTGCCGGAAAGTCACCGGCCACGAGATTCCGGCGGAGATCGCCCCGCGCCGTGCCGGAGACCCAGCCACTCTCATTGCATCCTCAGACAAGATCAAGCGGGAGCTGGACTGGAACCCCCAGCGCACCGACTTGGAAACCATCGTGACCGACGCGTGGAATTTCACGCGCCAGCTCGGTGACCGGGCGCATTCGGCGCGGCGCTAAAGCGCGGGGCTACACAAAGCCATCGGCATCGATTCCCGCTGCCTCCCGCGCCGCGTCGCAACCGCGGCTCAAGCTAGTAATGAGGCGTTCCCCCATTCCGCTGCGATAGGCCCGGGCGATGAGCTGACTCAAATTGTGCCCCGGCGCCTCATCGATGGCGACGGTCAGCGCCGGGCCGGCATAGAGTCCGAATTTCTGCGCCACCTGGGTCGCTGCATATAACGCTAGGGCGTTATAGCGGATGGGGCCGCCAAAGGTGCGCGCCGTGGCCAAAAGCAAGGTGCCGGCCGCGTGCGGGGATTCGACGAGGTCCCGGATGACTAGGTCTCGCATCCACGTCGTCGACATCCACATTGCCCCCACGCAGAGTAATTCTTCGTTATCCAACGTCTCTTCCAGGGTTTCTACCTCACTTAATACATATTGCGCATCCGCGATGAGGTGCTGGACCACACGGGTTGGATCCGTCGTGCCGTAGCCGTGGCCGGCGCGCATCTGCCGAGACAATTCCTCAGCGCAACGCTGCATGGACACGATTTCTTCTTGCCCGAAGTACGGATTGTGCGGGGCGAATTGCTGGACCAGCTCATTGCGGGAAAGTTCCGGCAAAGTGCCGTTTTCTACGCAGGCGCGCATGGAAGAGCTAGTAGAAATAGCGGGAATAGTTCCTTCGGTCCAGGCTTGCATGGGGCCCTTGCCGTTGCCGGTACTAAAGCCGAATACGAGGTCGTAGGCAGTGGCTGTGGCAATTTCCTCCACCAGCCAGCAGGCATCAATTCCGGTGCCCTGGTCATCTTCGAAGTGGTAGAGCGACTCGATCATCTCCCAGAGCTCTACTTCCTCGCGCTGGGAGATGATAAAACCGAGGACGACTTCGGGGTTGCCGCAATGAAAGGCGCTCATGATCTCTGGAAGGGCCGCAGGGACATCGGACAGGTCTACACGCGCGACTGGCCCCATGGTGCGGCCTGCTGGAGTTGGTTCGATGGAGATGAGGACGATGGATTCTGCTGGAAAGAATCCGAGGATTCCTGGAATATTGGCAAGGATATCGCCGGGTGTACGGATGGGCTGTTGTGGTGTTGTGATCTTCATGGCTCCTAGCTTCGGGGCCTGCGGCAAGTACCGAAAGCCCACCACAGGCAGAGGGCCGAAATCTGTGGATAAGGTGGGTGGAAGGGGGCATCGGCAAGCAGTTATGCACAACCCCATCGCACCGGGCCTAGCGCGGGTTGCCGAGTTAGGGCATAATGGGTTATTTAACTACTCCGCGAACACTGAACTGAGTGCGTGTGGGAATAGTACGGTCTTGGCGGTCGTTGATCTAGATTAAGAGACCAAGGAGGTAACACATCATGCACGAAGAAGAGCGCAGCATGTACGAATTGGAGTACCCCGCTCCGGTGGTCAAGGACAATTCCGGTGAAGGAAAAGGCCCCACCATGATTGTTGCCATGCACGGCTATGCCGATGCAGGCCAGGCTATTGAGTCGAGCGCCGATCATCTCAAGGCGGCGCTGGAAAACCGCCAGCTAGCCTCCTTTAACTCTGATGAGCTCATCGATTACCGCTCCCGCCGCCCCGCCGTCACCATCGATAATGACCGGGCCCTAGAGGTAGAACCCATGGATTTGGGCTTGAAGGTCCTCCGGGATAATTCCGGGAAGTCCTTCCTCCTTCTCTCCGGTCCTGAGCCGGATATGCGCTGGGAAGCCTTTACTACGGCGGTGGTAAAACTGGTGGAGAAATTTGATATTGAAGACACCATCATGCTCTACGCCGCGCCGATGCCCGTGCCGCACACCCGCCCCACCGTGGTCACCGCACACGGTACTGCCTCCCGCCTGACGGAAGGCATGGTCAAGATGGACTCGACGATGATGGTTCCGGGAGCCGCGGCGCTCTATATAGAAAAGGCCTTAGCGGATAAGGGCCGGACGGTCGCGGGCTATACCGCGCACGTGCCGCACTACCTGGCTGCGTCCCCGTACCCGCAGGCCACCTTGGAGCTCCTTGACTCCGTGGCTAAAGCCGCACAGCTCAATATTCCGCTGGGCAGCATTGAGGCTGATATTTCCCGCGTCGAGGGCCAGCTGGATGAGCAGGTCAATGGTTCGGAAGAGATTGAGGGCGTGGTCCAGCAATTGGAGCAGCAATACGATGCCTTCATGGACCGCTACCGCGAAGAGCACCCACAGGCCATTATGCCGGGCGAGGAAGCCGTGCCCAGCGCGGAGGAAATCAGCGAAGAATTCGAAGCCTTCCTCGCCTCGCTCGATGAGTCCGATAGCGAGGAGATTATCCATACTGATATTGATGACCGCGAAGACTCTGCCGATGATGACAGAGACTTAGGCGACGATATCTAACGAACCCGCCCCCATCGCCGCTAAGGTGGTGGGGGTGAACTTATCTCAGCAGCTGGCAGATTTAACGGAAGTCCCCGAGTCCCTCATCGATGAGGCCATTTGGGATACTTTTAACTCGTGGACCACCAGCAAGGGAATCAATCTATATCCCGCGCAGGAGGAGGCCTCGCTCGGCATCTTGGCCGGAGATAACGTCATCCTCGCGACCCCCACGGGTTCGGGAAAGTCCATGGTGGCCAACGCCGCCCACTTCATCGCCCTAGCCCGTGGACAGCGGAGTTTTTATACCGCGCCCATTAAGGCGCTGGTCAGCGAGAAGTTCTTTGCGCTGTGTGAAATCTTCGGCGCAGAGAATGTGGGCATGATGACTGGCGATGCCACCGTAAACGGCAACGCCCCCATCATCGCCGCCACCGCCGAGATCGTTGCCAATATCGCGCTTCGCGATGGCGCCGAGGCCAACATCGACCAAGTGGTCATGGATGAATTCCACTACTACTCCGATCCAGATCGCGGCTGGGCGTGGCAGGTTCCGCTCTTGGAACTACCCAAGGCGCAATTCCTCTTAATGTCCGCCACGCTCGGTGATACAGACTGGCTGCAGGAAGACCTCACCCGCCGCACGGGGCGTGAGACTAATCTGGTAGCCGGCTCCACCCGCCCGGTCCCGCTGGAGTTTTCTTATGTTTTCAGCGCGGTGCACGAAACCATCGAAGAGCTGCTCGCCGATAATAAGGCGCCTATTTATGTCGTGCACTTTTCCCAGCGCGAGGCAGCCGAGCGTGCCCAAGCACTGACCTCGCTGTCTGGCATCATTAGCAAAGAGGAAAAGGAAAACATCGCTGAAGAAATCGGCGGGTTCCGCTTTACCACTGCCTTTGGCAAAGACCTCTCAAAGTTGCTTCGCAAGGGCATTGGCATCCACCACGCGGGAATGCTGCCCAAGTACCGGCGGCTTGTGGAGCGCCTCGCGCAACGCGGCCTCCTCAAGGTTATTTGCGGCACCGATACCTTGGGCGTGGGCATCAACGTGCCCATCCGCACCGTATTGATGACCGGCCTGGCCAAATTTGATGGGCAACGCCAGCGCATCTTGAAATCCCGCGAATTCCACCAGATTGCGGGGCGCGCAGGGCGCGCGGGCTATGACACAGAAGGCACCGTCGTCGTCGAGGCCCCTGAGCACGAGATTGAAAATGCCAAGGCCCGCAGGCGCATTGGCGATGACCCGAAGCGGCTGAAGAAGCTTAAGAAGAAATCAGCACGCGAGGGCGAAGTCTCTTGGTCCGAGAAGACCTTTGCGCGGCTCACGGAAGCAGAACCAGAGCAGTTGACCTCGCAATTCCGGGTCTCGAATTCGATGCTGCTCAATGTCTTAGCCCGCCACGGCGATGGCTATGCGCATATGCGCCACCTCTTGCGCGATAATCACGATCCCCGCAGCAAGCAGAACAAGGACATCCTCACCGCCCTCGACCTCTTCCGCGGATTGGTGGATTCCGGCGTGGTCCAAAAATCCACGAAGGGGCTCGATATCTACGGCCGTCCGTACCACCTCGTGCGGGAGTTGCCGCGAGACTTTGCCTTGAACCAGCCACTCGGCCCCTTCGCGTTGGCCGCGCTCTCCCTCTTGGACCCGGAGGCGGAGAGCTATCACCTGGACGTGATCTCGGTCTTTGAGGCGATCCTCGATGACCCCCGGCAGGTGCTGCAGGCCCAACAGAAGAAGCGGCGCGGGGAAGAAATTGCCGCGCTCAAGGCGGACGGGGTGGACTATACCGACCGCATGAATATCGTGGAGGATATCACCTGGCCCAAGCCGCTAGAGGAGCTGCTCGAACAGGCCTACGATACCTTTGCGGAGACCAATGCTTGGGTAAAGGAATTCGAGCTGCGGCCCAAATCCGTAGTGCGAGACATGGTAGAAAATGCCATGACATTCTCGGATTTGGTGGCCACCTACGGCCTAGCCCGGTCTGAGGGAGTTATCCTCCGTTATCTCACCGACGCGTGGCGGACTCTGAAACAGTCCATCCCTGATGAATATACGACGCCCCAAATTGAAGACATCATTGTTTGGTTAGGTGAGCTTATCCGCCAGGTGGATTCCTCGCTTGTCGATGAATGGGCGCAGATGGCCGGTGAAGACTCCCCCATCGATCAAGATACGCTCGACCGCGAGCTGGCCTTCGGCGTCGAAGACCCAACAGCCCTTACCGCCAATCGCCGCGCCTTTGGCATTATGGTCCGCAATTACATGTTCCGCCTCGCGCAACTCTTCGCGTTGGAGGAAGAAGACCGCCTCGCCGAGGTATTGGATTATCTGGACGAAATTCCCGATTTTGGTGCCGTCTTAGATGACTACTTCGACGAATACGACGATATTGATACCGGCCCTGAGGCGCGCGGGCCAGAGTACTTCCGGCTGGAAGAATCAAGCTCCCGCAGCTGGCCCGTGCGGCAAATCATTAAGGACCCAGCAGGCGATCGCGCCTATCAATTCGTCGCCACCGTCGATCTGGACGCCTCCGATGAAGCCGGCGAAGTCCGCCTGTCAGAGTTGCGCGTCGAGTATTAATCACACGCGGGTTAGCTAAAACGATAAAAGCCACCCCCTGCGCTGTATCTGGAATCCTATGGGAAACCGAAAGCAGCGCGCGGGGGTGGCTTATTCTAAAGGCTAATTAATCAGCGCTTTTAGCGTGCAGCTTCAATCTGGACGGCCTGTGCGACTGCCTGAATGACAGAAGCAACCTTGATGGCCTCCCAGACCTGTTCCTTGGTCGCGCCAGTATCGTTGAGCTTCTGGGTGTGGGCGCCCAAGCAGTGCTCGCAGCCGTTGATGGCGGACACGGCGATATTCCACAGCTCGAAGTTAGCGTCCTCCACGCCAGGCTTGGAGATGAAGTTCATTCGCAGGCCGAACTTAACCTGTGCATAGTCATCGCCCAACCAACCCTTGGCGCGGTAGGCAACGTTATTCATCGCCATGACGGTGGCAGCGCCGTAAGCGGCGTTGGTAGCTTCCTCAGAGAGGTGCTCTTGCGCCTCTTCCGCGATTTCAGAAATCACGGTGTCATTGCGGGTAGCTGCCGCCGAAGCCAACAGGGTGCCCCACAGCTGCTCTTCATTGAGCTCGGTCGTGCGTGTCAACGCACCAAGGTTGAGCTTCTGATCCTTGGCGTACTCAGGCAGTGCTGACTTCAAGTTCTCGATAGACACGGTCTTTCTCCTTCTAAATCTTGTCTCAGTAACTTAAATTGCAAGGCAAGTGCGTGCCCCGTCAGAACGGCGGGGAAAGCACCAACTGATAACTAAGGCTTAAAGCTGGGACTGAACGACGTCCATCTTGTCGATGTTCTTCGTTGGATCGTTCTTCTCCCAGTTGCAGGCGCAGACCTCTTCGGACTGCAGGGCGTCGAGGACGCGCAGAACTTCGTCAACGTTACGGCCCACAGCGTCCGGGGTAACGGAGACGAACTGGATGACGCCATCTGGGTCGATGATGAAGGTTGCGCGGTCAGCAACGCCGTCAGCGTTTTCTACGCCCAGTGCGCGGATCAGGTCGTGGCGCACGTCGGAGAACATCGGGAACGGAACGTCCTTCAGGTCCGGGTGGGTTGCGCGCCAGTTGAAGTGAGCGAACTCGTTATCGGTGGAGCCGCCCAGCACCTGGGTGTCGCGGTCCTGGAACTCTTCGTCCAGCTTGCCAAAGGCAGCGATCTCGGTCGGGCACACGAAGGTGAAGTCCTTGGGGTAGAAGAAGACAACCTTCCACTTGCCCTCGTACTTGTCCAAGGAGACCTGCTCGAAGTAGTCCTCTGGCTGGCTAGCGTTAACGTTGTGCAGGTCGCCGCCGGTCAGGGCGGTGAGGTCGAATTCTGGGAACTTTTCGCCAACGGTCATGATAGGCATGTTCTTCAACTCCTTCTTAAAAGGGTAATCTTTTTCAAGTTTCCGACAGTCCCGTACCGAGGACCACGGGCCGGACCCTCTCCGGCCCAACACCAAAGACAATACCATTAATTCCGGTCACGTCAATAGCTAATCCTATAGATAAATGTTAGAGTGATAGGCATGCATAATAAAGAGTATCGACCAACACTTGCCCAGCTGCGCACGTTTGTCACCGTGGCGGAAAATAAGCACTTCGGCACCGCTGCCGCCAAGCTGGAGATCTCTCAGCCTTCCCTCTCCCAGGGCCTCGTGGCACTCGAGCAGGGGCTCGGCGTACAGCTCATCGAGCGCTCCACCCGCAAGGTCATCGTGACGTCGGCCGGCGAAACCCTATTGCCCTATGCCAAGTCCACCCTCGAGGCCGCCGACACCTTCCTCGCGCACGCCCGCGGCGCCCACGGCACCCTGTCCGGCCCGCTGACCATTGGTGTCATCCCGACCATCGCCCCGTATATCCTCCCGGACTTGCTGGCGATGATTACGGAGACCTACCCAGAACTTGAGCCGCGTTTTGTGGAGGAGCAAACCCAGCACCTCATCGCGCGCCTGCGCAACGGCAACCTCGATCTAGCCATCCTCGCCCTGCCTTCTGAGGCCACGGGCATGGTCGACAGCCCTCTGTACACCGAGGACTTCGCCATCGTCAGCCCGCCCGATCACCCCATCGCCGGGCGTACGGACGTCCAGGTGGCGGAGCTGCGGGACCTAGACTTGCTGCTGCTTGACGATGGCCACTGTCTCCGCGACCAAGTCGTCGATCTCTGCCGGCACGCCCACGTCAACCCGGCAGAGGCAACCAATTCCGTCACGCGCGCCTCATCACTGACCACCATTATGCAGCTGGTGATGGGCGGGCTCGGCTGCACCCTTATCCCCAAGTCCGCATTGGCCACCGAATGCCACGGCAAGAACCTCGGTGTAGCCTATTTTTCCCCCGATGTCACCGCAGAGCGCGAGGTCGGCCTCGTCTTCCGCTCCTCTGCCGCACGCAGTGAAGAATTCCGCGAATTCGGCACCCTGATAACCGCAGCTTATGAAAATGCCCTCGCGCGCTCGCTGGAGGGCTAAAACTTAAGCGTCTTCGATTCCCCACGGGCTCTCAGCTCGATTACTCCCGCCACATAAGTGTAAGGCCACCGAAGCAGTGCCTCGGTGGCCTTACACAATGGCAAAGCGATTACCCAGCTTGACCGACTGCGCGGCCTGCACACTGGCGGAACAAATAAGCCGTAGACAGTAAGGTAACCGGTACGGCGACAATCAAGCCAACCAGGAGCAGGATGCCGCCGGCAATCACAATCAGCGCGTTGAGCACCGTCAGCAGCAAGAGCTGACCGTAGTTTCCTTTACCGGCCTTAAATCCGTTCTTGATGGCTTGGCCGACCCCGTCACCGTCGGCAGCAAACCACTGCATCAGCATATAAAGCGGTTGGATGAATAGGCCGATGAGAGTCACTACAGCCAAGACTCCGAAAAAGCCCGCGATGGCCTCTAACGCCTCTTCCTCGGTGGCGTCGGCACCCGCGTCTGGGCCGAGGAAAATTGAGCCACCAACGAAGATGAACATTACTATCGAGGTAATGATGCCGATGATGATCATGATCGCCAGCGGCTGCCACCACCGCACGTCCTTGCCCACATAGCTCCATCCAGTGCGCGGATCATCGATCTGGAAGAGCGCCAGTCGCATCACCAACAAGGTGACGACGGCCATGATCACGTAGGACACGATCTGTACAATGACTCCCCCACTGGAGGCATCCGCACCCTCTGCGGGAGCAACGGCCATGCCCACGATGGAGAAAGCGATGGCAATCACACCAACGAGCAAGGAACCGAGGATCCACAATTTCCAATTCTTAAATACTGTACGAAAGCCCCACGAAATCGAATCGATGGCCGAGGGCTTTCCGGTAAAACCGCCAGGATTTACGGTATTGTCCTGTGCTTGGTAGCCCGCATATCCTTGGTTGCCGGAGCTCTCGTGGCTGCCACCGTAGGACGGCAGGTTTCCATAGCTCGGCTGGTCTTCTGGGTGGTCAGTCGGTTCATAGCGCGGAAAATCGTCATTTCCACCGGATTTATCGTCGTTCATCAGCGGTGCCTTCCTTCTGCATTCGGGTTGGGCGCAACGAGAAAAGTATCGTTGCGATAAGTATTTTCACAATAGCAACTTTTTCCACTCTACGTAACCGGGGTAAGCTCGTAAATTAGCCATGACACAGCATGAAACCACGACGTCGCAGGCCCCTAGCCGCGATGAACTTTTTGCAGCATTAGACAACGTCACCATCGCCGAGGCCCGCAGCTTCCGGCGCCGCCTATCGAAGGCACGCGCCCCCAAGGCCCTGCGCGAAATCGGCCAGGATATCCAGGCTGCCGCAGATCGCCTCGCGCTTGTCGATGCCGCCGTTCCCCCACTCACCTACCCCGATTCCCTGCCGGTCAGCGCCCGCAAGGACGATATCGCCGCCGCGATTGAAAAAAACCAGGTCGTCATCATCGCCGGCGAAACCGGTTCTGGTAAGACCACGCAGATCCCCAAGATCTGCCTCGACATCGGCCGGGGTCGCCGCGGACTTATCGGCCACACCCAGCCGCGCCGCATCGCCGCGCGGACCGTCGCCGAGCGCATCGCCTCCGAGCTGGACCAAGATATCGGGGAATCGGTAGGCTACGCCATCCGCTTCGATGACCAGGTTTCTGATACCACCGCCGTAAAACTCATGACGGACGGAATCCTGCTCGCGGAAATGCAGCGCGATCGCTTCCTTAATAAATACGACACCATCATTATCGATGAAGCACACGAGCGCTCTTTGAATATCGACTTCCTCTTGGGATATCTCAAGCGGCTGCTGCCCAAGCGGCCCGATCTCAAGGTGATCATTACCTCCGCAACCATCGATCCGGAAAGCTTTGCCGAGCACTTCGCCCAACCCGATGGCACTCCCGCGCCCATCATTGAGGTCTCTGGACGCACGTACCCAGTAGAAATTCGCTACCGCCCCCTCGAATTCGAGGCCGGTGGAAAGCTGGTGGATCAAGACCCGCTCGATGGCTTAACCGAGGCCATCGAGGAGCTCATGGCAGAAGGCGACGGCGATATCCTTTGTTTTTTCCCAGGCGAGCGCGATATCCGCGATGCCATGGAAACAATCGAGGCCAAAAAATGGAAAAACGTCGAGGTCGCGCCCCTCTTCGGGCGCCTATCCAACCAGGAACAGCACCGCGTATTTAGCAATCACCGCGGAAGGCGCATCGTTTTGGCCACCAATATCGCCGAAACCTCGCTGACCGTACCCGGAATCCGCTACGTCGTGGATACAGGCACCGCGCGAATCTCGCGCTATTCCACGCGCACCAAGGTGCAACGCCTGCCCATCGAGCCCATTTCGCAGGCCTCTGCCAACCAGCGCTCCGGTAGGTGCGGCCGCGTCGCCGATGGCATCGCCATCCGTCTCTATAGCGAGCAAGATTTTCAAAGCCGCCCGGAATTTACTGATCCGGAAATCCTGCGCACCAACCTGGCCAGCGTCATTTTGCAGATGGTCTCGCTCAAGCTCGGCGATATCGAGCAATTCCCCTTCCTCCAGCCACCCGAGTTCAAGGCCATTCGCGATGGCCTCAACCTCCTCCACGAGCTCGGTGCGCTCCAGGACAAGCACAAGAAACCGGCGCTGACCGAAACCGGCCGCAACTTGGCTCGCATCCCACTCGATCCGCGCATGGCGCGCATGCTTATCGAGGCCCATACCAACGGCTGCCTCCACGATGTCATCGTCATTGTTGCCGCCATGACCATCCAAGACGTGCGCGAACGCCCGCTGGAGTACCAAGCGCAAGCCGATCAGGCGCACGCGCGTTTTAAGGACAAAACCTCTGACTTTTTGTCCATGCTGAAGTTGTGGGATTACATCAAGCAGACCCGCAATGAGCAATCGGGCAATAAGTTCCGCAAGCGCATGAAGCAGGAGTTCCTCCACTACATGCGCATCCGCGAGTGGTTCGACCTGGTCCGCCAGCTCAAAGACGTCTCCAAGCAGCTGGGGTGGGATTACCAAGAAGGCACCGAACGCCGCTCCGACGATATTCACATCGCGCTGCTATCTGGCCTGCTGTCCAATATCGGCGCCCGCGACGGCAATTCCAAGGAGTTCCACGGCGCGCGCAATACCCGCTTCCTTGTCTTTCCAGGCTCCGCCTTGGCCAAAAAGCCACCCGAGTTCGTCATGGCGGCAGAGCTCGTCGAAACCTCTCGGCTTTGGGCACGCGACGTTGCCGCCATCGATCCGGCCTGGGTGGAAAAGCTCGGCGCGGACCTGCTCAAGCACAACTATTCCGATCCCACGTGGTCCCGCAAGCGCGCGGCCGCCATCGCGCACCAGAAGTCCACGCTCTACGGTGTGCCCATCGTCGCGGACCGCACCGTGCCTTATCACCGCGTGGACCCCGTCGCGGCGCGCGATATGTTCATCCGCAATGCGCTTATCGCCGGCGAGTGGAATGCGCACCACGAATTCCTCAAGGCAAACGCGCAGGCCCTTGATGAGGCGGCCGAATACGAGGAAAAGGCCCGCCGCCGCGGCCTCATCGTGGATGAGGATACCCTCTTTGATTTCTATGACCAGCGCATTCCCGCCAAGGTCACCACGGGCCGCCATTTCGATTCCTGGTGGAAGAAAAAGCGCCGCCAGGAACCCGATCTGCTGAATTTCGATCCAGCCACGCTTGTCGATGACTCCCACGACGTCACCGAAGTCTCCTTCCCCGATCACTGGCGCAAGGGCTCCATCGATTACGAGCTGGCCTATAAATTCGAACCCGGCGACCCGCTCGATGGCGTCACCGTGATGGTGCCTGTGCCCATGCTTGCCGGGCTTGATACCGAAGGCTTCGATTGGCTCGTCCCCGGCCTGCGATTCGAGCTCGTCAACGAACTTATTCGTTCCCTTCCCAAGGCCCTACGGCGCACCGTCGTGCCCGCCCCGGAATTTGCCGAGCGCGCCATGGAACGCCTCATCCCCTTCGAAGGCCCCCTTACCCAGCAGCTTGCCGATGTCCTGCGCGAGCTCGGCGGGCACGGCATCAACGCCTCCGACTTCCAACCGGACAAGCTGCCGGATCATTTGCGGATGAACTACGCGGCCATCGACAAGAGTGGCACCATCATCGATTCCGATAGGGACCTTGCCGCCCTGCGCGAGCGCCAGGCCGGCCACATTAAATCGTCCGTCTCACGGGTAAGCCGCACCGCAGAATCCACCGCGGTCAGCGAGTGGACCGACGATACCCTCGGCACCGTTGACGAGACCATCACCACCACCGTCGATGGCCACGAGGTCACCGCTTACCCAGCGTTGGTGGCCACCAAGGAAGGCGTTGAGCTTAAGGTTCATCCCACCAAGGCAGCTGCCGATGCCGCCATGGTCACTACCACCCTCACGCTTTTGATGCGCGAAATTTCCGTCTCGACCGCGCAAATGGTCAAGGGGCTTCCCTTGCAGCAGCGCGTCGCCGTGGATTCTTATCCGCATGGCGGCGCCGACGGGCTGGTCAATGACGCCCGCGTCGCGGCGATCCGCGACCTCATGCTCGAGGCCGGCGGCCCCGTGCGCTCGCCAGAGGCATTTTCCGAGCTCAAGGATACCGTGAAACCGCAGGTTCCCGGCCGCGTGCGACAATCAATCGTCTCGATCGCGCCTGGCTTGGCTGAGTACTCCAACCTCCGCGCCGAGCTTTCCCAGTGGGATGGTCCCGCCATCGACGATATGGAAAAGCAACTCGCGTTCCTTCTTCCGCCGAATGCCATCACCGTGCACGGATCCGCGCACCTGCGCCACCTTCCCCGCTATATTCAGGCAATGCGCATCCGTCTGGAGGACATGTCGCTCGATCCGGATCGCGATGCCGACTGCCAGGCCGAGGTCGATAACGCCAAGGCCTACCTGGCAAACCGGATGCGCAACCTTCCCGCGGGTCGCGAAAAGACACGCGAGGTCAAGGACATCCACTGGATGATCGAGGAATTGCGGGTCTCGCTATTTGCCCAGCGCCTCGGCACGGCGCACGCGGTGTCCCTGCGGAGGATCCAAAAGGCAGTGGATAAATTGCGCTAGTCACCCCAACCTCACGTTCCCGCCGCCCGGCCGGCCATACCTAAGCTAAAAATCTGCTTACTCGGCCGCCGGCGGCGTGAACCTTGGGCAGGCCCTAGCGAAACCATGCACCCAAAAGGCCAGTTAAGGCTGCTCCGATCCTGCGCAAGAACGGTTGTATAACTGCTGAGAAATCGTCCTACACTGCTCAGTTTAAAGGTCCCCGC
Organism: Corynebacterium sp. KPL2838; assembly: GCF_040225455.1. Classification (NCBI taxonomy): domain Bacteria; kingdom Bacillati; phylum Actinomycetota; class Actinomycetes; order Mycobacteriales; family Corynebacteriaceae; genus Corynebacterium; species Corynebacterium sp. KPL2838. The sequence continues at coordinate 41,856 of NZ_JBEHFT010000013.1, forward strand.
GATCGCGCCGCCGCATCAAACGAATCTCCGATTCAAAGTCATCCGCGCTCTCGAATGATTTATACACCGAGGCAAAGCGCAGATATGCAACCTCGTCTAGGTCACGCAGCGGCTCAAGGATCGCTAGCCCGATTTCGTTGGCGTTTACCTGCGAGGACCCGTGCCCCCGCACCGTTTCCTCAACCTCTTGGGCCAACTTTTTTAAGGCATCATCGCTAACGTCGCGACCCTGGCATGCGCGCCTAACCCCCCGAATGAGTTTATCCCGGCTAAATGGCTCAGCGAGGCCATTTCTCTTAACAACCAGCAGTACGGCCTTTTCCACAGTGGTGAAGCGTCCCTTACAGGAAGCACACTCCCGCCGGCGCCGTATCGATGCGCCGGCATCAACCACGCGCGAGTCAATAACGCGGGATTGTTCGTTATGGCAAAACGGGCAGTACACACTAGTCCTTTCGCTAATTTAGCTTCTCGGTTTAGTTTACCTCCCACGGCCAAGCCAAAAACCTGACACCATTGCGCCAGACTCCTCCTGCTCGAGTCCCTGTCTCCGTGAAGCAAGCGGGCCTTATCTGCGGCCGGGAAGACAAGCTGCTGCCTAAAAGGCTCTAAGCCTTAAACCCCCGAAGTGCCTGCTTTAGTACACGCAGCACTACTGACCGATCGCTGCTTCTACTTGCTGTACCGAAGCGCCAGGATCAGTCGGCGTTTCAGCGCTCGTACCCATCAGCCCGCCGGCAACCGTGCCGAAAAATACGGCAGCACCAAATACTGCACCGAGGAGGTAATTCTTGCGCGAACTATGCGCATCGTCTTCTTTCATCGGCCTGTTCGCGAAATCAGGTAAGGAACGTTCATCAGTCCACGTATTCGAATAACCTTCACGATTCGTTCGATATACGGAATTTAAAGTCCTGATTTCCCCCTTTTCGGAAGGAGAATGCTGCACGCCCCAGCTTTGATCATCAATATCCCAAATAGCGGCTGAAGGGACGATCTGTGGACGTGCCGCGCGCTGTTTGACCATGTTATTGCGAGAGTGAAGTAGTTGAGACATTGCTTTCCTTTCGACGACCGCCGTAAGTCTAAAGCGGTCCCTTGACACAACAAGAGCTCAATGTCGCTCCTGTGTTCGAGATTGTTTCTATGTTCGATTTATAGCACCACTTCGAAAACCTGTCCAGTTTTTCGCGTAAATCTCGAACGCTTGTACTTTTCGTGCTACAAATGAGTTATGGCACGCAGGTGTCACCCAGTCCCTTTTCAAGCTACGAACGCAGAACCTCAGACCCCTTAGCTAGGAGCCGCACATGGGCCGCAAGAAAGCAAGCACCGCAAAGAACGATTACGCCTCCCTTTCCGAAAGGCAACGCCGCATCCTTAACGTCATCAGCGATGCAGTGATGCTCCGCGGTTACCCGCCCAGCATCCGCGAAATTGGTGACGCCGCCGGCCTGCAATCCACCTCGTCCGTGGCCTATCAGCTCAAGCAACTGGAGGAAAAGGGCTTCTTGCGCCGTGATCCCAATAAACCCCGCGCGGTCGACGTACGCCACCTCAACACTGACGACGCCGAAAAGAAGCCGGGCCGCAAGGCTAAGGACGTCCCCGATACCTCTGCCCGCGGCCCTGAAGAGTCTGCCGCCGTAGCTTATATTCCCGTCGTTGGCCGCATCGCCGCCGGTGCACCAATCACTGCAGAGGAAAATATCGACACGTATTTCCCCATGCCAGACGAGGTCGTCGGCGGAGGAGAGCTTTATATGCTGCAGGTCGTGGGCGATTCCATGCAGAATGCCGGCATCCTCAACGGCGACTGGGTCATCATCCGGTCGCAATCGGTGGCTGAGGAAGGCGAGTTTGTCGCCGCGCTTCTCGATGGCTCCGAGGCCACCGTCAAGGAATTCCACCGCGATTCCTCTGGCGTATGGCTCCTTCCGCACAACGATGCCTATCCGCCCATCAACGGCGATGATGCGGAAATTATGGGCAAGGTAGTATCCGTCTTCCGCAAACTCTAGGCCCCGGCCAGCTACTTTAACCAAGCCGCACGCGGGTGTTCGCCTGCGGTTGTTGTCGCCGCCGACACTCTGCGCCCGCTTTCTTGAAACCCGCTCTTTGCACTTCGTACGCTGCCCTGTTCCCCGCATAGGGAGCAGGGCCATACGATTTTTAACGCATTCCGCGCCTTTCTGCCTCGCAATCGCGCCCCAAAAAGCCAACTTAAGCGCGCGGGGTTTATTGAGAAAGCACCCCCGAAATAACGGATCCGTAAGTTAAGCGCTACTAGGGTTGGCTTTCAACTAGGGCAAATAAAGCTGACTGACCTGCGCTTTTATCCCAAACCAGACAACAGCGCACACCTTAATTTTTGTTTTCGTCCGATTACCGCCGAATTTTGACACAATGGAGGGAGAAATCCCACATCAGTTAGCTTTCACCGAGCGCCTGCATTCGCAGATGGAGTAACCGCCCGGCCGAAGGCGAGGAGCAAGGAGGGTCCGTGTACGCAGAGGAGCGACGCCGCCAGATCGCGTCCCAAACTGCAGTTGAGGGTCGCGTTAACGTAACCGATTTATCAGAGCGTTTCGAGGTGACTGCTGAAACCATTCGGCGCGACCTAGCCGTACTGGATCGTGAGGGCGTTGTCCACCGCGTTCACGGCGGCGCCGTGGCTTCCCAAGCCTTCCAGACCGCGGAGCTCACCCTCGATACCCGCCAGCGTTCCGCATCTGGGGCCAAGGCCGCCATCGCGCACGCCGCGCTCGACTTCCTTCCCCCTGGCGGCGGCAGCATATTCCTGGACGCCGGCACCACGATTAATACCTTTGCCGAGCTCATTAGCCAGCAATACCCGCAGGCGCAGTTCAATATCGTCTCCAATAGCCTGCCCATCGCACTGTCGCTAGCCAATAGCGGCGTTCCCGATGTCCAGCTCCTCGGCGGGACCGTACGCGCTATCACCCAGGCCGTCGTCGGCGATACCGCCCTGCGCACCATGGCGCTCATGCGCGCCGATGTCGCCTTCATCGGTACCAATGCGTTGACCCTCGATCACGGCTTGTCGACGGCCGATTCCCAAGAAGCAGCCATCAAATCCGCCTTCGTCACGAATGCCCACAAGGTCGTGGTCATGTGTGATTCCAGCAAATTGGGCAACGACTACTTGGTGAGCTTCGCCTCCATTGCAGATATCGATGTCGTCATCACCGATTCCGGCGCGCCGGAATCCTTCGTCGATGCCCTGCGCGAGCGAGAGATCGATGTCGTGCTCGCCAGCGAATAGCTCCAGCATGCGCACGACTTCGCCCTCCCTACCTTGACACCTAGGTAGGGAGGGCGAAGCTCTATGCCGTTAGTTGAACTTTTCTATCTGCTCCATCGCTGCGGCGCGGGCGGCGGAGGGGCCTTCGGAGTTGAGGGCGGCATCGGCAAGCTGTTGGCACTGGTCAAAGGTCAGCTCGGCCAATTGGGCACCAACGCCGGCGACTGCGGTCGATGCAGCAGACAAGGAGTTGACGCCTAGGCCGGTCAATACGCAGGCCAATAGCGGATCGGCCGCGGCCTCGCCGCACACGCCAACCGGTACGTTGTATTCGTGCCCCGCAATGCAGGTGTGCTGGATAAGCCGCAGCACGGCCGGCTGCCAGGGGTCGGTGAGGTACGCAAGCTGCGGTGACAGGCGGTCAGCGGCCATCGTGTACTGGGTGAGGTCATTGGTGCCGATGGATACGAAGTCCAGATGCGGCATGATCTTATCTGCCATCAGCGCTGCTGCGGGCACCTCAATCATCGCGCCCGCGGTCAGGCCGCGCTCCCGGCACAGCTCCGCAAACCACTGGGCTTCCTTCGACGTCGCCACCATCGGTGCCATGACCCAGGTTTCGGCATCGTCGCCGCGGGACTCCGCGGCCTGGGCGATGGCGTCCAACTGGCGCGTCAACAGGGACTCATTATCGCGGGCAATGCGCAGGCCGCGCACACCCAATGCCGGGTTCTCCTCAGAGGACAGCGTGGCATAAGAAATCGGCTTATCGGAGCCAGCATCCAAGGTGCGCACCACGACCTTGGAATCGGGGTAGGCGTTGAAGACCTTTCTGTAAATCTTTGCCTGCTCGTCAACGGAAGGCTCCTCGCTCGCGGACAGAAACGACAGCTCCGTGCGGTAGAGGCCAATCCCCTCTGCCTGCGAGTCGGAGGCAATGCGGGCGGCGTTGCCGTCGGCCACGTTGGCCAAAAGCTGCACGCGGTGGCCGTCCTTGGTTTGCGCTGGTCCAGTCCATTCGGCAACGCGGGCGGCGCGCTCGCGATATTCTTCGACCGCCTTGGTGGATTCTGCCTCGTCCGCGCCCAGCGTCACGGTTCCAAGCGCACCGTCGACGAAGACGAGCGTGCCGCTTTCAATCTCGCGCAGCTTGTTTCCCACGGCAACGATGCACGGAATATCGAGCTGGCGAGCGATGATCGCGGTGTGGCTGGTGGGCCCGCCCAACTCGGTAACGAGCGCGCGGATATGTGCGGTATCCAGGGTGGCGGTATCGGCAGGCGCAAGGTCATCGGCAAAAAGTACCGCTTGGCCTTCCACCATGGGCAAACCGGGCTCCTGCTCGCCGCGCAGCTGGGCGATGACGCGGTCGCGCACGTCCTTCAGATCGGTGGTGCGCTCAGCCATAACGCCGCCGGCCGCCTCAAACATGGTGACGAACTTGTCCGTGGCTCCCACCGTGGCGAACTCGGCATTCTTGCCGGATCGGATGTTCTTGCGCACGGCCTTGTGCCAGCCGCGGTCCTTGACCATGCCGGCGGTTGCGGTCAGCACTTCCGAGGCTTGGCCCTCCGCGGCTGCGGCGCGGTTTTCCAAGCGGCTGGCAACGATATCGACTGCCTCGAGGAAGCGATCGTATTCGGCTTCGCTGCTGGCCTCTTGGTCAATACTTCCTTCAGTAGGCAGGTCCGGCCGGGGGCGCACCCATACGGCTTCTGCATAGGCAACTCCAGCGACAACGCCGGTTCCTTTAACAGTGGACTGAAGCGTATTTTCCATGGCGATACTTCCTTCGAAGATAGCGGCTTATTTATTTCCAGATCATCACAAATCCAACAGAAATGCAATGTATGCCACACGGTTTCTGTTGACTTTCCAACACAATCGGGCAAGAATAAACATTAATGGCGGGCTTAAGCGCGAGTTTCAACCGGACCGACTGCGTGTGGCCCCCAATATACGCACTCTGCGAAAGGGATAAGTTCTCGATGATCCTCACGCTCACCCCAAACCCAAGCATTGACGCCACCCTGGCGCTCAATCAGCAACTGACCTCAGGCGATGTCCACCGCGCCGCCAGTGTTACCCAGGTTGCCGGCGGTAAAGGCGTCAACGTCGCCCACGCGGTTCACCTCGCCGGGAAAGAAACCCTCGCCCTCTTCCCCGCCCGCGCGGCCGATCCATTCATCAACCTCATCCAGGAGGTCCACCTCCCCTACGTCCACGTGGACATGGACGGTGGCGTCCGCGTCAATACCACCATCACCGAGCCAGATGGCACGACCACTAAGGTCAACGGCCCTGGCCCGCTGCTTTCCGATGCCACCCAAGACCACCTCATCGCCACCCTTACCCACCACGCCGAATCCGCCGATTGGGTGGCCCTTGCCGGATCGCTGCCCAAGGGTGTTGACGCCGGGTGGTATACCGACCTCATCAAGGAAATCCGCACTGCCGCCCCGCAGGCGCGCATCGCCGTCGATACCTCCGATGCCCCGATGAAGGCCATCGCCGAGCAGCTCGATTCCGCAGCCCCAGACCTCATCAAACCCAACGGCTTCGAACTGGGGCAGCTCACCGGTCAGGATGGCCTCGCCCTCGAGCGCGCCGCTGCGGCCGGGGATTATAGCCCGGTCGTGGAGGCTGCAAGGGATGTTGTAAAGCGCGGCATCAAGGAAGTCCTTGTCACCCTCGGCGGCGCCGGCGCCGTGCTGGTAAACGCAGACGGCGCATGGGCTGCCACCCCGCCTCCCGTCACGGTGAAATCGACCGTTGGCGCAGGTGATGCCGCATTGGCCGGATACCTACTGGGGCGCACGCAGGGGCAAGGCCCAGCAGATTCCCTCGCACTCTCGGTGGCTTATGGCACCGCCGCGGCCGCCAAACCCGGCACCCAATTCCCCTGTCCCGAAGAACTCGATACCGCCCATACCTCCATTTCCGCTCTATAACTAAGGGAGCCTTCCATCATGGCATCCGATCTCATCACTACCGAACTGGTAGCGCTCGACGCCGACTTCGGCGATAGCGTCGATTCCGTAATCACAAACCTCGCCACCTTGGTGCACGATACCGGGCGCGCAACCGAGGTCGAAGGCCTCGCCCAGCCCGCCATCGACCGCGAAGCCAAGGCCGGCACCGGCGTGCCCGGCGGCGTGGCCATCCCCCACTGCCGTTCCGAGGCCGTCACCGAGCCGACGTTGGCTTTCGCCCGCCTGTCCCGTGGCGTGGATTTTTCCGGCCCCGACGGCGATGCCCAGTTAGTCTTTCTCATCGCCGCACCTGCTGGCGGCGGCAAGGCCCACCTGCAGATTCTTTCCAAGCTCGCCCGCGCTCTCGTGCGCAAGGACTTCCTAGAGGCCCTGCGCACCGCGACGACGAAGGAAGAAATCGTCAAGGAAATCCTCGCCGTCGTCAACGCGGAAAAGCCGAAGAAGAAAAAGCAGGACAACGCGGAGGCTGCTGCAGGTGGGGCCGCGGAAGCGGCATCGGAAAGCGCGGGAGACTCGGCACAAGCTACCCGCATCGTTGCCATCACGGCCTGCCCGACCGGCATCGCGCACACCTACATGGCTGCCGATGCCCTCACCCAGACCGCCGGCGAGCGCGACGACGTCGATCTCACCGTCGAAACCCAGGGCTCGTCCAATAATGAATCGGTCTCGCAGTCCACCATCGATGCTGCCGATGCCGTCATCTTTGCCACGGACGTCGGCGTGCGCGACCGGGAGCGCTTCGCGGGCAAACCCGTCATCGAATCCGGTGTCAAGCGCGCCATCAACGAGCCCGGAAAGATGCTCGATGAAGCCATTGCGGCGGCAAAGAACCCGAATGCCCGCAAGGTTTCTGGCACGGCTACTTCTTCCTCCGCCGAAGAAGAGGGCCAGTCGCTGGGTTGGGGCAAGCGCATCCAGCAGGCGATTATGACCGGTGTGTCCTACATGGTGCCGTTCGTCGCCGCTGGCGGCCTGCTGCTCGCCCTCGGATTCCTCTTCGGTGGCGCCGATATGGCCAATGGCTGGCAGGCACTTTCCACCAATTACTCCCTGTCCAACCTGCCGGGCAATGAAATCACCGTCGACGGCGAGACGATGTCGTTCGAGCATTCCGGCTATTCGCTTTATATAGGCGCAGTGCTCTTTGCCATTGGCCAGGCCGCGATGGGCTTTATTGTCGCCGCACTTTCTGGCTATATCGCCTACGCTTTGGCCGGACGCCCGGGTATTGCGCCGGGCTTCGTCGGCGGTGCTATCGCCGTAACCCTCGACGCGGGCTTTATCGGTGGCCTGGTGACCGGTTTGTTGGCCGGCTTTATCGCCCTGTGGATTGGCAATTGGAAAGTCCCGCGCTGGCTCGGTTCCCTCATGCCGGTGGTCATCATTCCGCTTTTGACCTCCCTGGTCGTTGGCCTGGCGATGTACCTGTTGCTGGGCGCCCCACTGGCTGCGCTGATGGAGGGCCTGCAAGATTGGCTGTCGTCCATGTCCGGGTCTTCTGCCGTAGTGCTCGGCATCATCTTGGGCCTGATGATGTGCGTCGACCTGGGTGGCCCGGTCAACAAGGCCGCCTATCTCTTTGCCACCGCGGGCTTGTCCACTGGCGATGTAGCCTCCATGCAAATCATGGCCGCGGTCATGGCCGCCGGCATGGTTCCGCCCATCGCACTGTCCTTGGCAACCTTCATTCGCAAGTCACTGTTTACTCCTGCTGAGCAGGAAAACGGTAAGTCCGCCTGGCTGCTCGGCCTGTCCTTCGTCTCCGAAGGCGCCATTCCGTTCGCCGCGGCCGATCCGTTCCGCGTCATCCCTTCTATGATGGCCGGTGGTGCCGTGACGGGTGCTATCTCCATGGCGCTGTCGGTCGAGTCCCGTGCCCCGCACGGTGGTGTCTTCGTCGCCTTCGCTATCGATCCGTTCTGGGCTTACCTGGTCGCAATCCTTGCCGGCGTGGCGGTATCCACCGTCGCAGTCTTGGCCATGAAGCAATTCTGGCCAAATAAAACCGTCCAGCAAGCTGCTCAAAAGGCTGCTCCAGAGTCCAAGACCAGTTCCCAGAACGTGGCGGCATAAACCAAACACTCGTACACTGGATCACGATAAATTAACCACAGAAAGGATAAATTCCATGGCTTCCAAGACTGTAAAGGTCGGCTCCTCCGTAGGACTGCACGCACGTCCTGCCTCCATCATTGCTGACGCTGCCGGCGAATTCGACGAGGACATTTTCCTGAACCTTGTTGGTGAAGATGACGATAACGAAACCGACGCCGCTTCTTCCCTGATGATCATGGCCCTCGGTGCTGAGCAGGGCGACGAGGTCACCGTTACCTCTGACAACGAAGGAGCCGTTGAGAAGATCGCCGGCCTCATCGAGCAGGATCTTGATGCTTCCTAAACGCTGCTGCTCATAACTAGCGTTTAAGCACGATTCGTACGCTCCTCGCCTTGATGGCGGGGAGCTTTTGCGATCCGCAGGCAGTTCTTCGCTACCCCTGTGAGCAGATTTAACTCGTTAGTGCAGCACTCAATTGCGGCCATCGGTCGTCGGCCGGTCGTTTCCGTTAGGGCTTCCGGGAGGCGTGGCCCAGGGAGGAAGCCAACGAACCTTTCCTTGTATTCGGGTCAATCGCCCGCGCCGCGGTGGCGCCTTCGGGTCATCGTCGTTAACGCCGTTGTGGTACGGGCAGCAGGTAGCGAGATTAGCGGCATTGGTATTGCCACCGTGCTGCCAGCTTTCTAGGTGGTGGATCTGGCACTCATCCGCAGGATAGTTGCACTTTTCCCAGGGACATACGGGATTGACTGCGGCAGCCATCAACCGCTGCTTCGCGTTGGCGAACCGGGACGTGCGGTACAAATTGACCGGCCCTTCAACGGGATGCACAAGCGTGATGTATCCGTGATCGCTTAAAACCCGGCTCACGAGGTCAGCGCCGCTGATTCGCGAGCCATTGGTGAGCTGCAGGGTTATTTCCTCGCCATCGCCGTCAACGATGCGATCGAGCTCGTCCAAGGTGATGACCACCTGCGTGCTCGCAGTGGTGCGCGCCCCAACCTTCCCGCCAAAGAAGATGGACTTGACCGATTCCAGTGGGCTCTGGTTATCGAGGGCAGCGTGCATATCGGCGACATCGGCGGATTCCCCGGTGATGGTCAACGACCACGGTCCACGGGGCCGGCGGGTTATCCGCACTCCCTTCTTGGGAGTGCGAGGCGGTTGCACATCGCGCAATAGATCGCGCGCCCGCTTGCGCAAAGCCGTGGCACTTCCGCGAAACTCGCATAACTCAGAGCGTATGGCCCAGGCATCGCGCTGGGTCCGGGCTCGCAGCGCGAATTTTTCAATCAGGGTGAGCACGTCAAGCGGGTGCGTTGTCGAGCGCGCCGTGCGTTGCTTGGCACTAAAGGCACAGCGTTCAAAATAGACCTGGCAAAGGTGCACTAAATCGCGCGCGGCGATGTCGCTGGCGCCGCGTTGCATCAATTCGCGCTCGCTTAAGCCCTGGGCAGCAGCAATGATATCCATTCCTTGGCCGAGCGCAGATAGGTAACGGTCGAGTGCGTTCATGCCACCTAGTACAGCGCAGGATCGCGCGCCGCGGCGACCGCGCACATCAAAGCTTGTGGATTACGCGGCCCAGCCTGCCGCCACGGCCCTATTTCGCGGCGGAGTCAACAAAGTTATCCACAGAAATTAGTATTTAGCATCGTGGCCTTCGCCCACGGTTTCGTACAACCGCCTCATAATCGGATACGCAACAATGATGCCGACAGAGCCCCAGGCGATGCCCTCCAGACTCACCCCGCCCACGGTCAGGGTCAGGTTGCCGATGCCCGCGATTAAGGCCACCGCGGCTGCAGTCAGGTTCACCGGGTTATTGAAGTTGACCTCATTATCCATCCAGATGCGCACGCCCAGCATGCCGATAAGCCCATAGAGCACGAGCGTGGCACCGCCGAGCACGCCGGTGGGGATGGTGAAAATCAATGCGCCGAATTTCGGGACGAAGGCCAGCAAGATGGCGGTGAGGGCGGCGACCCAATACGCGGCGGTGGAATACACGCGCGTAGCTGCCATGACACCGATATTCTCGGCATAAGTCGTGGTACCGGAGCCGCCGAAGCCGCCGGCGAGGGAGGAGGCGAGGCCATCGGCAATCAGCGCATCGCCGGCAAGATCGTCTAAGTCGCGGTTGGTCATCTCGGAGACAGCCTTAACGTGCCCGACGTTTTCCGCAATCAGCACCACGAGCACCGGCAGGGCCACGGCGATGGCCGAAAGATGGAACTCAGGGGCATGGAATTCGGGCAGTCCTACCCACGGGGCGGCATCGATGGCGGCCTTGGCATCCTCGCCCAAGTTGCCGGTCAGGGCGGCGAAAATCCAGCCGACGACCACTCCGATGAGGATGGATAGGCGCGAGACCATGCCGCGCCCGGCCACAGTGGCCAAGAGAATAACCAGCAGCGTAATGCCTGCTACCAACGGCTGGCTGGCGAAGTCTTCGGCCGCATTCGGTGCCAGGTTGAGACCGATGAGCGCGACGATGGCGCCGGTAACCGCCGGTGGCATCACAGCATCGAGCACCCGCCTGCCGGCAGCCTTGACCACGATACCGACCGCCACCAGCACCAAACCGGTCACCAGAATGGATCCGGCCTGCGCCGCAATCCCGTATTGCTGCGAGGCTGTCAGCGGAGCGATGAAAGCAAACGACGAGCCCAAGTAGGACGGCAGGCGATTGCGCGTAATCAGCAGGAAGAGGATGGTGCCGATGCCGGAAAATAGCAGCGTGGTATTGACCGGAAATCCGGTCAGGGTGGGCACCAGCAGCGTGGCACCAAACATCGCCACCACATGCTGCATGCCGATGCCAATGGTTCGGCCCCAGCTTAAACGTTCCTCGGGCGCGACCACGGCGCCTGGTGCAATCTTCTTACCGTCGCCGTAGACGGTCCAACCTAGTATGCTCACGAACCACCATTATGGGCCATGGAGCACGAATTTTAGGAATCGTCGTCCACGATGAATTCGGCGAGCTCGCGGGCGGTGGTGGCGGGCAGGCGGACATCGACAAGCGTGCCATTTTCGGTATATTCCTCGCTGCGCACGGTGCCCTCGGCATGCACGCGGGAGACGACATCGCCGCGGGTGAAGGGAACCTGCAGCTTAACGTGGCTATCGCGGGAGTTGAGGAAGAGCTCCACGCGCGCGCTCAGCTCGTCGATGCCCTCCCCCGTGCGCGCCGAAACATAGACGACGTCCTCATGATCCAGGACGTGGCGCAGCTCCGCGAGCACGAGCGGATCGGCCTGGTCGATCTTATTGATCACGATGATTTCCGGCGGGGCCTGCTCACCAGTCTCGCTGACGATATCGTAGATGACTTTATTGACCGCCTCGATTTGCTTGAGCGGGAACGGGTCCGATCCGTCGACGACGTGCAGCATGATATCGGCGGCGAGCACCTCTTCCAGGGTGGATTTGAAGGCCTCCACCAGCTGGGTGGGCAGGTGGCGGACGAAGCCGACGGTATCGGTGAAGACGACCTGGCGGCCATCGGCAAGCGAGGCGCGGCGCGTGGTGGGATCCAAGGTGGCAAAAAGTGCGTCTTCCACAAGCACGCCCGCGTTCGTCATGGCATTAATGAGCGAGGACTTGCCAGCGTTGGTATAGCCCGCAATGGCGATCTGGGCGATCGTGGAGGACTGGCGCCGAGAGCGCTTTACCTCGCGGGCGGTTTTCATCCCGCGCAATTCCTTGCGCAGGCGCGCCATTTCAGTGCGGATGCGCCGGCGGTCGGTTTCGATCTTGGTTTCACCGGGACCGCGCAGGCCCACGCCGCCATTAGAACCGGCGCGGCCACCGGCCTGGCGCGAAAGGTTGCCACCCCAACCGCGGGTGTGGGTATAGAGGTATTCCAGCTGCGCCAGCGAGACCTGCGCCTTGCCTTCCTTGGACTTTGCGTGCTGGGCAAAGATGTCCAAGATGAGCATGGTGCGGTCGATGACCTTGGTATTGAGCGCGCGCTCTAATGCCGTGAGCTGGCCTGGGTTCAGCTCACCATCGCACACGACGGTATCGGCCCCGGTGGCCTCGACAATATCGTGGAGCTCTTTTACCTTGCCCGAGCCGATGAAGGTGCCCGGGTCGGGTTTATCGCGCTTTTGGTAGATCATTTCGACGACGTCGGCACCAGCGGTTTCGGTTAGGGCCGCCAGCTCATCCATCGTGGCTTCGACCTCCGCTACGGTGCCTTCGGTCCACACGCCCACGAGAATGACGCGCTCGAGGCGCAGTTTTCGGTACTCCACCTCGTAGCCATCGGTGGTGTCCTCAGCGCGGATGGAGGTGTCGCGGGTAACGCGACGGAAGGCGTTGCGCTCGGCCAAATCTAGATCGCCGCTGGTCGGCGTGGTTTCCTGCGGGGTATCCGCGTGGTCGCGGAAGGCCTGGGCGAGAAGTTCGTCCTTGCTCGCGGAGCTATCAGAATTCTGCGGGGAAAATTTGTTCATATTGCTATCTATTTTGGCACGTTAGGCGGCTAAACGGGAATTGCGGTTTCCGGGCGTACTGGACAAAGCGATACAATGGTGCCTATGGAAACCACGCAGCCTAGGCCAACGACTACTACCCAGAAAAAGAATACCGAAATGCAGGCCATCGGCTTGGATTTCGAACGCTGGCAGGACGCGGTCGAGGCAGCCATCGCCACGGACCGCCTTGCCGTCACCGGTGAGGTCCGAGGTGGCCAACTCATCCAATACGGCGATCCTTCGGGCGCCCAGCTTAATATCTTGGCGGTAGAGCCCTACGCCACCTTTATTGGTTTCGATGCGGTCACGCAGGGCTTTGCCCACGTGGAGATGTTTAATGACGTGCTAGCGATCATGGACATCATCGATCCCTTCGGCACGCCGCTGGCTCAAGTCACGGCGAATCTCGCGCAGGGTCCACTGTTGGTAGAAGAACCGCGCCAGGAGTGGCAGCAGGTATCGCTGACCGCAATGGGGCTTGATATCACCACCTACGACTCCCCTTCTGCCTACGAGGCCAAGACCGGTGAGTACCCCGCCCTTTTTGACTCCGAAGGCGCACGCGTCATCGCCTCTGGCTCCGGCGCGCAGGCCCCCACGCCCGCAGCTACCTTTGCCGCCCGGGTGATGGAAGCCGAATGGCGCACCAATGAACTCACCGGCGAAAAGTTCGCGCACCTCGTCATGGACGGGCTATTCCCCTTCGATCTCTGCCTGCCGGCGGACCGTGGCGAATTGCCGGCCAAGGATACCGTAATCTCCGGTACGGCCCTGCTCACCGCCGCTATTGACATGCCGTCTGGCGGCTGCGGCGATGGCGGATGCGGTTGTGGATCCGGCGGTTGCGGCTGCGGCGGGCACTAGATTTTAGGCCATGGCTTTCCTTAGCGATCCGCAAAACCGGAGGACACTTGTCTTTATCCTCCTGGTCCTTTGCGCGATCGCGATTGTTGCCACGCTAAAACTGCCCGGCCTCATCATCGCCGCCATGCTGGTGGGCGCGGGGTGGTTTATGCTGCGCACGCGCCCCGATACCGCGGAACGGAGGGCCCTGCGCAGCTCCATTTCGCTTTCGGCGGACGATATCCAGGACGTCATCGCCGAATTCGAGGAATTCGAAACGTCCACGGAGGCCGAGCCGCTGGCGGATCGCACGCTGTACCGGCCCGCGCTGCTGGACCTCGACTGTTCCCACCCCGCCATCGATGCGTTCCACTACGAATTAGCTGGGGCGCGCCGCTTTCTCCGCCGGCTCAATATCCGCATCCACGCCCACGGCATGCGCACGCAGGACTTGGAAGCCCTCCTCCGCGTCACCGATGAGCGCGCCCGCGAGCTAAAAGAATCGTGGCTGGCGGCCCGCCGCGCGGCCTTCCGGCTCGGCCCGGATTACCGCACGCGGCAGATCGACGACGAAAACTAAGGCTTCTACAGGCTCGTTTCGCCCGTCGCGACGATAGCGGACGGGCCCGTCAAGCGCGTACCGTTCTCATAGACCTCGACGGTAACCTCGCCGCCGGGAACGTGGACGTGGACAGTGCCGAGGGCTTGGGTGGCATCGGCAAGCGCGGCGGTAGCTGCCGCGACCGTGCCCGTACCGCACGACCGCGTCTCCCCAACCCCGCGCTCGAAGACGCGCATGTGCACGTGCCCCTCCCGCAGCGGGGTCACCAGCTCAAAATTCACCCCGCCCGGGAAGAAGGACTCGTCGTAGACCGGCGCCGTGAGTTCCTTGGCGGCCAAATCTCTTGACTCCAAGCCCGGAATGACGGCCGCGAGGTGTGGGTTACCCATATCCACCCCGAGGCCGGCGTAGGACTCACCGTCCACGGACGCGGTAGATACCCCGGTCACGCGCGCGGGGCCCATCTCCACGGTGACGCTAGCGTCGGTAGCGTCACAGGAATGCACCGTCACCTGCTTGGCGCCCGCCCGGGTACCGATGGTGAATGCGTCCTCGCCTACCAAGTCGTGCGAGCGCAGCCAGTGGGCAAAGACGCGGGTGCCATTGCCGCACATTTCCGCCACGGACCCATCGGCGTTGCGGTAATCCATGAACCAATCGGCGGAATCCACCCCGTCCGGAAGTGCCGCCAACTCGTCCGCGTCCACGAGGGCGCCGGCGCGCACAACGCGCAACAGGCCATCGCCGCCGATGCCCGCCCGGCGGTCACACAGCGCCGCCACGCGCTCTGGTGAGAGCGGCGCCTCGGCGTCAAAGTCTTCTACGATGACGAAGTCATTTTCGGTTCCATGGCCTTTGGCAAATTTCATGCCTTCTACCCTAGCGCCGAAGCGCGTGCAAAGCCTCGGCGGTAGTATCGCCCGCGGCATCGAGCCAGGTAATGCGCTTATCGCGGTTGAACCAGGAACGCTGGCGGCGCACGTACCGGCGGGTGCCAGTAATCGTGCGTTCTACCGCATCCTCCCACGTCAGTTCGCCGCGCTGGGCTTGTAGCACCTGCGCATAGCCAATCGCGCGGCCCGCGGTGGAATCGGCCACAAGCCCCTTATCCTGCAGGCGCTCTACTTCTTCGACGAGGCCTTGCTCAAACATGAGGCGCGTGCGCTTTTCGATGCGCGGGTTCAACCACTCGCTATCCGTCCGCAGCCCCAGCAGCTGCATCCCCCACCGGGGCGGGCCGTTCTTCGGCGGCTGGCTGGCCTTAAAAGGCTTGCCGGTCAGCTCGATGACTTCCAGCGCCCGGACGGTGCGGCGAGGGTCTTTATCCTCAATGATTGCGGCCGCAGCTGGATCGACGCGCGCCAGCTCGGTGTGGAGTGCGTCCGTTCCGATGTCGGCGCGGCGGGCCTCGTATTTGGCCCGCACCTGCGGATCTGTGGGCGGGAATTGCCAATCATCCACCAATGCCTGGGCATAGAGCATCGATCCGCCGACGAGGATGGGCGTCTTGCGCCGGGACATGATGTCCTCGATATCGCGCAAGGCGGCCTGCTGATAACGCGCCACGGAAGCGGTTTCCGTCACGTCCCAGACGTCGAGCTGGTGGTGCGGAATACCTTCGCGCTCTGCGGGGGAAAGCTTCGCGGTCCCGATATCCATGCCGCGGTATAACTGCATGGAATCGACATTGACCACTTCCCCATCGAGCTCATGGGCTAGGGCAACCCCGAGCGCGGATTTACCGGAGGCTGTGGGGCCAACTACTGCGATGGGGCGCATGAAACCTCCCAACCTGCCACGTAGCGGCCCACTCCAAGGGTCGCATCCGCCGCCTTCACCTGCGCGCACTTGGGCGTGCAGGCTGCAAGCTCCAGCCAGAGCTCCGGCTCTTCCACGCCGCGTTGCTGAAGCCACTCGACATCGCTGCTTGTCGATGCCCCCATCAACATCTCCTCGCACCACCGGTGCGTCTCCTGCGCGCCGGGGATGAGGGCCAGCGGTGCCCTCTCGGTAAGCCCCGCGCTACCGTCTAGGACCACAATGCTAAGGACCTTAGGGGCTGGTGTACCTAGGTGATCGCGGCTATCTCGAACCGTTATCTGTGGAACCGTGGAAAGAACGTAGCGGGCCATAATTTCTGGCAGGTAGCTGCCGGCGCCCGTGTGTACTTGGGGGGCTCCCCAGGCGCGCAGGCTTCCGGTGTGGCGGGTGTGCCAGCGTGAGGATCGGGATCCGATAATTTCTGCCTCGCTAATGCCGACGGCCGCGGCTTCGACCGCCAGCGTGCGCGCCGCCGCGAGCAGTGCCCGCGAGGCGGCGTCATTGGGGGCTAGCTCGACTGCCAGCGCCGGCGAGGCGGGCATAACCATGAGATTGAACATTATTCCTCCATACTATCTACCCAAGAGGAGGTAATTAAATAGATTCTAGGCACACGGGGATTTTTCGCGGTAATGTAACCAGTGATTTCATCCGGCAGCCGTGACGCGCGGCGATATATGTCTAGGAGGGCTTTCCATGTCTCCCACCCCTACTCCAGGTTCCATGCCCAAAAAGGGGCCCCGCCCCACAGCCAAGCCCGTCCCCGTGCAATCACCGAACAAAAACGATCCGGCCAAGTGGGGGCGCGTCGATGCCGATGGTAGCGTCTTCGTTTCCGCCCCCGAGGGCGAGCGCAAGATTGGGGAGTGGCAGGCAGGTACTGCGCAAGAGGGCCTCGAGCACTTCGGCGCCCGCTTTGACGACCTAGCCACCGAGATCGAACTCTTGGAGGCTCGCCTGCGCGCCAACCCCAGCGAAGCCGCAGGAATCAAAGAGACCGCCGCGGAATTGCGCGAGACCCTGCCTACCGCCGCGGTCATTGGCGATATCGCGGCGCTGGATCGCCGCCTGGGCGCGGTCATCGATCACTCCGTAGTGGCTGGGGAACAAGCGCAGGCAGATAGGGAAAAGCGCCGGCAGGACGCGATTGCTGCGAAGGAAAAGCTCACCGCCGAGGCTGAAGAAATTGCCGAAAACTCCACGGAATGGAAGGCTGCGGGCGACCGCATTCGCGCCATTTTGGAAGAGTGGAAGCAGATTAAGGGCATCGATAAACAGACCGATGACGGCCTGTGGAAGCGTTATTCTCGCGCCCGTGATTCCTTTAATAGGCGCCGCGGTTCACACTTTGCGGAGCTCGATCGTGCCCGTGCCGCAGCGCGAAAGAAAAAGGAAGAGCTGGTCGAGCGCGCTGAGGCTATCCAAGATTCCACCGATTGGGGCCCCACCGCCCGCGCCTACCGCGACCTGATGGCGGAGTGGAAGGCCGCCGGCCGTGCCCCGCGCGAGGTCGATGACCAGCTGTGGGCAAAGTTCCGCGCGGCCCAGGACCGCTTCTTTGATGCCCGCAATGCCGTCAACGACGAACGGGATCGCGAGTTTGCCGAAAACGCCAAGGCGAAAGATGCGCTGCTTGCGGAATATGATAGCCAAATCGACCCGTCCCAGAGCATGGACAAGGCCAAGGCTAAGCTGCGCGAGCTGCAGGAAAAGTGGGAGGAAATCGGATTTGTACCCCGCAACCAAGTCCGCGAGTACGAGTCCAAGATTGAGCAGCTAGAAAAGCGCGTCACCCAGGCTGAGGAATCCGAATGGCGGCGCACCGACCCTGAAGCTCAAGCTCGCGTAGCCCAGTTCCAGGCCAAGGTGGAAGACTTTAAGGCCCAATCTGCGGCCGCGGAGGCTAAGGGCAAGGAGAAAAAGGCCGCGGAGCTGCGCGCGCAGGCGGAGCAATGGCAGGAATTTGCTGATGCCGCTGCCAATGCCGTTAACGATAAATAGTGCACCTCGTACAGATTGCGCGCCCGACCCAGGTAGCTGAGGCTGAACCGGCGGATTGCATTCGGTCCTTCGTTTTCTGGGCTAACTTGGCGGCGCAGGAAGCCAGCGGGGATGCGGCGGCGTCTACCTCTCCCAGCCGCGTGGTGCACCGCCTGCAAGGGTCAGGAGAATCGCAGACCTATCTTTTCGCCGTGGTCGATGGGCCGATAACGCTCGGTCCTGTATCCGAGCTTGGTCTGCCGCAAATCCCCGCCACGGCCCCGAGTCCTGAACTGGACTATGTGGGATTTATCCACATCAGCTTGCCGTTACTAGAAGAGCGGAATGCCGCGGAAATCGAGTGCGTCCTGTGCGATCTGCCGCTGCCCGGTGAGCCTCTTGATACCAAGGGGCAGAAAGTGGCTACATGGATGGGAGATACAGCCTTAAAAATTGCCCAGCAGCTCGGCCGCAGCGTCGCGCACGTGGGTCTGCTGCATCCGCCGGGAACGGCACCGGAATATGACGCGATGGCAGAAGCTTACCAATCGCTGGGCTTTACGCAGCGCCATAGTGAGCGGCAACTAGCCATCGATATTCCAGAGCACCCGGCTGCTGCCCTATTTCCGCCCGGGCTTTCGGCCGCGGTATGGCAGGACTACGCCATTCCGGAAGAATATATCGACGATGTCATGCGGCTTTTAACGGTCGCCTCCGCGGATGCCGATACCGGCACCCTGTCTACCGAACCCATCGTCTGGTCTAGGCAGCGATTGGAGGAGGCGCACCAACGCCTGCGTTCGCGGCGCGGACATACGTTGCTCGTAGCGCTCATTGATGACGCCGGCGATATCGTGGCGCTAACCGAGCTGGCGCGCCACGAGGCGGCGGATCCGGAGGTCTGCGAATGGACCCTCACCGTCACCGACCGCGACCACCGCTGGCAAGGCTTGGCGCAATTGGCAAAACTCACCGCCCTGCACGAGGTCAACCGAGCGTGGCCGCAGGTGCGCCGCTGCTATTGTTCCGTCGCCGCCGGTGACGCAGCTATGAACGCGCTATACGCACGGCTCGGGGCGCGGGAAATCTCCCAATCCTCAGCCTGGGAGCTGCACCTTTAGCCCTCCTGCTGGTGACGGTGGCGCTCGGCGGCCTTCTTGCGGCGGTCATCGATAAGCATCTCCTGCGGCTGTGGGGACGCAATATCGGACTGGATTTTGCCTACCTCATCCAGCTGGCCCGCCGAGGCGCGGACCTTCTCCTCGGCCGCGCGTTGCTCCGGGCTGCGGCGCAGGGCGACGAGGCTAAAGCCCAAGAAGGCCAGGAAGGTGGCCAGCATGCCCACCCACATGCCAATGGCCGGGCCGTCTGCGGTGGAGCCGCGGTACCAAAAGCCCCACAGGTTGACGAAGAAAGAAACCGTCACCATCATCCACGCAATCAGCCCGAGGGTGGCGCGGCGGGTCAGCAAGGTCGCCGTCGTCAGCACGCCCACGCCGAGTAGCGCGAGCCACGCGGAGACGGTTTCCATCAGCGAGATCTTCACCCCATCATCGGTGGTGCCAAAACTCAGGACCTGCCACCCGTGGGCAGAGCCGGCATAAGGAACGATGAGGTAGACAATATAGGCCGCCACAGCGATCCACAGCGTTAGCTTCTGCCCACGCAGATCCATGGTTTGTGCTGCTCGGCGCTCCGCCTGTGCCGCCTCCTGGGCGGCGCTGGTGGTATTTCGCTCTGTCATGGCACCCTAGCCTACTCCCCCGGTTAGCAGCCGCAGGAATCCGCTGTGGCAGCGCCGGCGGGCTTGCCGATGCCCGGCAGTCCCAACCCCACCCCAATGGGAGCGGTAGTGGGGGTTTGGCCCGCCGCCGACATGTCGCCGGCCTTGGTGCGGGTGTGGGTGGCTACTGCGGCATCGGCAAGCAAGAAGAACGAGCCTGCACCGGTGACCTTGGTGCGCACGACGTCGCCGGGGCGAATCTCGGCGGAGATATCCGCGCCGTTGTCGTCGATGGGGCTAAAGTGCACGAGGCGCCCATCGCGGGCTCGCCCCGACATGCGGTGGGTCTCATCGTTCTTGCGCCCGCCTTCAGCCTGGACCAAGAGCTCCACCTCAGTGCCCACGAGCTTCTGATTCTCTTCTGCCTGGATGCTATCCTGCAGCGCAACGAGCCGCTCGAAGCGATCCTGGACGATTTCCTTAGGCACTTGGTTTTCCATCTCCGCCGCGGGGGTGCCAGGGCGCGGGGAATACTGGAAGGTAAACGCCGAGGCGAAGCGAGCGCGGCGAACCAACTCCATGGTGTCCTGGAAATCCTCTTCGGTCTCGCCCGGGAAGCCGACGATGATATCGGTAGTAATCGCCGCGTTTGGAATCTTCTCGCGGACTTCATCGAGAATGCGCAAAAACTTCTTCGTGCGGTAGGAACGGCGCATGTCCTTCAAGACCTTATCCGAGCCGGACTGCAGCGGCATATGCAGCTGCGGGCACACCGCCGGGGTTTCCGCCATGGCGTCGATGACATCCGAGGTAAATTCTGCCGGGTGCGGGGAGGTAAACCGCAGACGCTCGAGGCCGTCGATCTTTCCCACCTCGCGCAGCAGCTTAGAGAAAGCGAAGCGATCGCGCGGCATTTCTGGATCGGCGAAATTCACGCCATAGGCGTTGACGTTTTGGCCCAGCAGGGTGACCTCAGAGACGCCCTGGTCCACCAGCGCTTGTACCTCGGCCAGGATATCGCCCGGCCGGCGGTCCTCTTCCTTACCGCGCAGGGAGGGAACGATGCAGAAAGTGCAGGTGTTATTGCAGCCTACGGACACCGACACCCAACCCGCGTAGGCGGATTCGCGCTTAGCGGGCAAAACCGAGGGGAACGCCTCTAGCGAATCGACGATTTCTACCTGGGCTTCCTCGTTATGGCGGGCGCGCTCGAGGAGGGTTGGCAATGCCGCCATATTGTGGGTGCCGAAGACGGCATCCACCCACGGTGCGTTGTCAAGGACAGTGTCTTTATCCTTTTGCGCAAGGCAACCGCCCACGGCAATTTGCATGCCTGGGTGGTTCTCCTTCGTCTTCTTCAATGCGCCCAGCGTGCCGTACAGGCGCTTGTCGGCGTTTTCGCGGACTGCGCACGTATTAAAGACGATGAGATCCGGCTCCGTGGCCTCGTCTGCGGCCGCGTAGCCAGCTTCCTCAAGCAGGCCAGAGATGCGCTCGGAATCGTGCACATTCATCTGGCAGCCGAAGGTTCGGACTTCATAGGTACGGGTTTCAGGAATTGTCTGCTCCACGTCGGCATAGTCTAGCCATCACCCAGAACAACTCATAACTGTCGCTGCTAGGCGCCCATGAAGGCTGGAAGATGAGACCAGGGCGTGGTGCACTGCGTTAGGGTGCGCACCCGCTGTGCGTGGGGATGCGCGCGCTAGTGCCTAGGTTAGTGTCCCACTAGGCGTACGGTGTTATGTCCATGAGGTTTTTGGACTTGGAGTCCAGCTACTTTGTGGACTCGGAGTCTAGGGACTTTGTGGACGCGG
>NZ_JBEHFT010000014.1:0-58635 GCF_040225455.1 Corynebacterium sp. KPL2838
AAACCCCTACCCCCACCAACACAAAATGTCGTTTAACTCGACACGCCGAAAAACAACACGTTTTGTCGTTTAACCCACCAAAGCTGCGTATCCAATCCCGGAAAGTGGTCATGCGTTTGTATCGTAGTCGGCTCGGCCTGGCTGATAGAAAAGAGCTGTACTTATAGAAAAATCTCGAGACACCATAGGAACGATGTCTCGAGACTTCACAGTGTGCCCGGAGGGGGACTTGAACCCCCACGTCCGTTAATAGGACACTAGCACCTCAAGCTAGCGCGTCTGCCATTCCGCCACCCGGGCAGGGTGTTTACAACCTCTCGGTTGGGCACCCCGAAACTTTATCGTGTTCCGCTATCGGAATACAAATCGCCAGGTAAATCCTCATAAACCGCACGATTTCAAGGCGGGGAAATACATCCTTGTAACTTGGACTGCCGTAGCGTCCAAGCAGGTACGCGGTACGAAACAGGTCGCACGGTTGTGGGGCGAGTGGGAGGGGCATCGACAAGTGCGTGTGATCTGCGGTACAAAGGGGTACATGACTTCTTATGCAGATGACACTCGATTCCCCGGACCTGACCCCTACGCTCCGCTGCGCGATCTCCCCAGCTTCGGGCTGTCTTCTACCGACTTGGTAGAAGGCGATGAGATCCCAGAAAAGCACCGCGCGCCGGAAAGCGTGTCCCCACAGCTGGCATGGTCCGGACTGCCGGAGGGAACCAAGTCTTTGGCGGTTACCTGTTTTGACCCAGATGCACCGACTGCCTCCGGTTTCTGGCACTGGGCCGTTTTTAATATCCCCACCGATGTCTCCGAGTTGCCTACCAATGCCGGTGCGGCAGAGGACCTTGGCATCGACGGTGTTATCAGCCTGCGCAATGATTCCGGCAACCGCACCCATTTTGGTGCCAACCCACCGGCCGGCCACGCGCCGCACCGCTACCTCTACGCGGTCCACGCCGTAGACGTAGAAACCCTTGATATCGATCCGGATTCTTCCCCGACCGTCCTCGGCTTCAACCTGCACTTCCACGCATTGGGCCGGGCAATCCTTTGGGGCTGGTACGAGGCCAAGTAATGGCGAGTTCCGCTCCTAAAAACCCAGTGACCCCACCCGCAGCGCTGCGGGTGGGCGGCGCTTTTTTGGTCGTCGCTTTTGTGCTGGTCCTATTCGCCCTCATCTCCGTTTTTAGCGATGGATGGGGCGCACCCTTTGTCTGGACCTACAGCTTGTCTGGACCTACAGCAACCTCGCGATCATTATCGCTGCGGTGATGGTGGGTGCATTCAGCACGATGAGCAAGGAGCATGCCGGTAGTCGCGCGCAGATTATCGCCCTGGCAGTGGCGGTGGCCTTGATCATTGCTAGCCGCTTTCTGCCGCAGCACGAACTTCTGATTCAGCAGCAGTATTGGCTGCTCTTTTATGCCGGCATGTCCGCCATCTGTGCCTTAATTTTGCGGCGCAGCGTCATGGCGACCTCTTAAGCAGCCCTTCAAACAAGCAATGCCACGTGTTTATACACGTGGCATTGTGCTATCTGGTGGGCTGCTAGTTTATCGCCTTCCACGGCAGATTGGAGCCTACGGCCTCAGAAATATTGTTCAGGCCATGGGTGCGAATTTGCTTGGCGATGCCCCTGTGAATATCCCGAATCCAGTCCGGACCACCGTAGATAAGGCCGGTATAGCCCTGGAGGAGGCTGGCACCGGCGGCAATCCGCTCCCACGCTTGCTCCGGGGTGGTAATCCCGCCGACGGAAATCAGAACAAGCTGCGAGCCCACGCGCGCGTTAAGTCGGCGGAGCACCTCTAAGGAGCGCTCGGCTACGGGTGGGCCGGAAATTCCACCGGCGCCAAGGGCTTCTACCTCCGCGCGGGGAGTGTTAAGCCCCTCGCGGGAGATGGTGGTATTGGTGGCGACGATGCCGGCAAGGCCCAGTTCCACGGCGAGATCGGCGACGGCATCGACATCGGCATCCGAAAGATCCGGTGCGATCTTGACCATGACGGGAACATCGGTGGATTCTTGCACGGCGCGCAGGATGGGGCGAAGCGATTCGACCGCCTGCAGGTCCCGCAGCCCGGGGGTATTGGGGGAGGAGACATTGACCACCAGGTAGTCCGCCAGACCGCCTAAAACGGAAGCGGAGCAGCGGTAATCATCCACGGCGCGTTCTGCCGGGGTGACTTTGGTTTTGCCGATATTAATGCCGATGACGTCGTTGTACCGGCGCTTGCGCAGGTTTTCTGCCACGGCGGCAGCGCCCTCATTATTAAAGCCCATCCGGTTTAATATGGATGCGTCTTCTTTGAGGCGGAAAAGGCGGGGAGTCGGGTTGCCCGGCTGCGCCTGTGCCGTGACGGTGCCCAGTTCGGCGTAGCCGAAACCAAGCGGCGACCAGGCATCGGCAGCCGCGGCGTTCTTATCAAAACCGGCCGCGAGGCCAAGCGGGCGCGGGAAGGTGATCCCGCAAACTTCTTGTTTCAAGACTGGATCATTGACAGGCAGGATGCGGTCAAGCGCGCGATTGGCGGGCCCTGCCGCGTGCAGGATGTGCAGGCCGGAGTTGATTATGCCGTGGATGCGCTCGGGGCTTAAGCGAAACATCCCGCGCAACGCCAGCTGATAGGCGCTTTTGCGCAGCGAATCAAAGGTCGAAACCATGGATTAAGACTCCTTTTTCAGGTGCGGATCCGCCACGAACTGCAGCCCCTGGCCGGATGCGGAGGCAACCACGATGGTGCCATTGGAAAGAGCGGAAATATTTTGGGCATCGGCAAGCGTGGCAAAGTCGCCGCGGGATTCGGGAACGCCCTTGTCAATGGAATAGGCGTGCGCGATGTTGTTATCGGTGGTGGTGACCCATGCGAGCTCGCGCGAGTCATCCCAGGTTACCGCCCAGGGAGTACCGTCCACCACGCCGTATTGGTGCAGGCGAACGACGTCATCGGAGGTATAGACCGCGATCCGGCCGCCCTCGGTATCGGAGGCGAGCACGACGCCGTTATTACCCACCGCGATTTGGCCGACACCCTGGCCAGCGCGCAACCGGCCGCCGGCGCGGTCATTGGGCCAATCGATATTCTGGATCGTGGAATCCGAACGCTGAATGCGCACAATCCCGTCATCGCCGTCCGCATTGGGAACGGCGAGCATCTGGTCCGATCCGGCCTCTACGGAGATTTCGCCGTCCCGCGTGCCATCCTTGTACCGGCCCACCACAGCGGAATCGTCTGCGGTGACAAAGACCTCGCCGGTCGAAATCTGGGTAGCGGCGGTGACCTGGAAGTCCTCATCCATGTTGATTTCTTCCGGTGATTCCGGCGCAGAAGGATCGATGAGCAAGACCTTGTCCTGGCAAGCCAAAACGAATCCAGATTCAGAAGAGCTTAAATCGCCGCAGGTGGAATCGATATCGATGCTCTTAGCCTTGTTGGCCCCAAAGTCATCCTGGCTGCCAATGTGCACCTGGTCTGCGGTGCGAACGGCAATCGTATCTTTTACCGCAGCCAGATCCGTAATGTCTTCATCGAAATCGATGACCGTGCCGGTAGGATCGGTGTCACTGGGAGATGCGGCCGGGGTGGCGTTGCCCTTTACCGCGGTTTCGGGATCACCGCCTACGCCCACGGTGGAATCGCAGGCGGCCAGCGCAGCAGTGGAGAGTGCTAGCAAGCTGGATAGTACGAGTGTGGAGCGGGATCGTGATTTCACGGATACTTATCCTAACAGCGCGCGTTGTGATTTCCCGAAGCCGTGCGCGACGGTAGTGTATGGCGGGTGATTTCTGATACCGCGACCGAAGCAGTTTCTTGGGCACAAGTTATCGTCTTATCCATTGTGCAGGGCCTTACGGAGTTTCTCCCAGTCAGCTCCTCGGGGCACCTGCGCATTGTTTCTGAGCTCTTTTGGGGCAACGACGCCGGCGCTTCTTTTACCGCCGTTATCCAGCTCGGCACCGAGCTTGCCGTGCTGGTCTATTTCGCCCCGATGATCTGGCAAATCTTATCCGGGTGGTTCCGCGGGTGGACCAATCCCGCCTCGCGCGGGCAGGACTGGCGCATGGGCTGGATGGTCATCGTCGGATCCATTCCCATCGGCGTCATCGGTTTGGTCTTTGAAGACGCCATTCGTGGGGCGCTGCGCAACCTGTGGATCACCGCCACGATGCTGATCGTCTTTTCCTTCGTCTTCATTGCCGCAGAGCGCGTCGGCTCCAAAAAGCGCGGTTTTGAGGAGCTGACGATGAAAGATGCCATCATCATGGGTCTGTGCCAGTGCTTGGCGTTGATTCCTGGCGTGTCGCGTTCGGGCGGCACCATTTCCGGTGGTCTTTTCTTGGGGCTCGATCGCGAGGTGGCCACGCGCTTTAGCTTCCTCTTGGCCATTCCGGCAGTGCTGGCTTCTGGGCTTTTTTCGCTTCCCGATGCCTTCGCGCCCGAGGCCGGCCAAGCAGCTTCCGGTATGCAGCTGCTCGTCGGTACCGGCATCGCCTTTGCCTTGGGCTACGCCTCGATCGCGTGGTTGCTGAACTTCGTGGGCAACCACTCCTTTGCATGGTTTGCGGCCTACCGCATTCCCGTGGGCATTATCGTGATGATTCTGCTGGCCTTGGGAGTCCTACAGCCCATTTAAATCCACCCATAAAGAAGCGTTAGTATAGGTGCCATGCATTCTTGGCCAACACCTTCTTTTAGCCCCGTCCCCGGCGATGCGGCACAGCTCTATCTCTACGATTCCGCGAATCAAACCAAGGCCCCCGTGCAGGTAAAGGGGGATACCGCCACCATGTACGTGTGCGGCATTACCCCGTATGATTCGACCCACTTGGGTCACGCAGCCACCTATCTCACCTTTGACCTGATTTACCGGCAGTTCTTGGATGCAGGCAAGAAGGTCAATTACGCGCAAAATATCACCGACGTCGATGACCCACTCTTTGAGCGCGCGGAGCGCGACGGCGTTGATTGGCGCGAACTCGGCACCTCCCAGATTGACCTTTTCCGCTCCGATATGGAGCTTTTATCGGTCATCCCGCCGCAGCACTTTATTGGTGCCATGGAAGCGGTCGATGAGATCGTGGACATGGTGCAAAAACTATTGGATAACGGCGCCGCTTACGTGGTGGATGACCCTGAGTACCCGGATGTATATGCCTCCATCGATGCCACCGAGGAATTTGGTTATGAATCCAACTACTCGATGGAACAAATGCAGGAATTTTTTGCCGAGCGCGGCGGCGACCCCGATCGCCCAGGCAAGAAGCACCCCATGGACGCCCTTATTTGGCGCGCCCACCGCGAAGGTGAACCGGCGTGGGAGTCTCCCTTCGGTCTCGGCCGCCCCGGCTGGCACATCGAGTGTTCTGCTATCGCCACCAACTACTTGGGTAGCACCTTTAATATCCAGGGCGGCGGCAGCGATCTGAAATTCCCGCACCACGAATTCTCCGCCGCGCATGCAGAGGCCGCATTGGGCGTTGACCGCATGGCGCAGTTTTATGTCCACACCGGAATGATCGGCCTGGACGGCGTAAAAATGTCCAAGTCCCTGGGCAACCTGGTCTTCGTACACAAGCTTGTGGAGCAGGGCGAGGATCCCTCCGCCATTCGCCTCGGCGTATTTTCCGGTCATTACCGCGCCGAGCGGGACTGGTCCGATGAGGTGCTCGACCAGGCCAAGAACCGCCTGGCCACTTGGCACTCTGCCCTGGAAACCCCTGGGTCCCTGTCGGCTGCGGAAGGTGCGGTAGCGGGGCTTCGCCAAGCACTTGCCGATGACCTCGATACCCCCACTGCGCTGCGCGCCATCGACGATTGGGCAGGCAGCGACCGTGGCGAAGACGAGGAAGGCGCTGCAGAGTTGGTGCGTACAGCACTTAATTCGCTGCTCGGCGTGCAGGCCTAGCCAACTTAAGGCAATATCGATAGCATGAGCATTCGCGCAGATTTCCAACCCACCGTTGATGAGTTCATTGCTGATCTTAAGTCCTTTGCCACCGGCGATTACCTCAAGGACGAGGAGAAAGAGTTCTGGGAGGCGCCGTTTGACGCGGCGGTGCTCCCAGAACTTAAAGGCCATCTCGAGCAGATGTTGGATGGGCTGGACGGTTTGCCGGACGATCCTGATGGCGGCCAGCTCGCCGCGGTATTGAATAAGACCGTGCAAAAACTCGCTACCTTTAATCGCAAACAGCACGATGCCGTGGTGGAGCCGGAGGAAAAGGAAGAAATCGCCGAGCTTATGTACAACGCTTCTGCGGCTACCGGTGCCGACGATGAGGCACTCTCACAGATCCCCGAATTGGACTTCTAAAAACCTTTACGGCTGCAGCCTACTGTGGGTAAATTTCTACGGTGACGTTGATTGATCACCGCGCAGCGCGAATATTTCCTCCCCGTTGGGCCGTAGTTCTATGCCGGAAAAGCCAGTGGAGTGTGTATGACCACAGAAAGTGATTCCCAGCCTTTGTCCCGTCCCGCGGCGATTTTCTGGGATATGGATGGCACCTTGACCAACTCAGAGCCCTTGTGGGGTGAGGCGACGTACTATCTTTCGGAAGTGCTGGGCAAGCGCCTGACACCCAGGCAACGCATGGATACGGTCGGGGCTACCTTTCCTACGACGCTGCGCATTTGCGCTGATAATGCGGGAGTTTCCTTGGGCGAAGGCGACGTCGAAGCCTACCGGCGCAAGATGTTTGATTATGTGAAGACTCTTTTTGCTGGCCGCCTAGAAATCTTTCCCGGAATCCCGGAGCTTTTAACCGCGCTGCACCAAGACGGCATGCCGATGATGGTCACGACTAATACGGATCGCGACGTCGCGGACGCAGCCATCGCGGTAATAGGCCGGGAGTATTTCGTGGACACTATTTGCGGTGATGAAGTCCCAAATGGCAAGCCCGCTCCAGACATGTACTTGGAAGCGGCTCGGCGCCTTCAACTTGATCCAGCTCAGTGCCTCGTATTCGAAGACTCTCCGGCCGGTATGCGCGCGGCCGTTGCCGCGGGGTGCACCGTTATCGGTTTGCCCGAGGATGAAGGCGTGGAAGTACCGGAGGGGGTAGTGGAGATCTCCCGGCTGCGCGATTCTCGCCACCTTGCGGGCGCACGCCATGTAGATGTCTATGAATGGTTCCGGGCTATCCAGGAAATGAAATAAAATCCTTCGCATTGACCGCTTACCTGTGGAACAATAGGTAGCTGTGAAGGATTTTGAGACACTTTTTGCTGAGCTACTGAACAAAGCAGACCAGAAGCCCGAGGGCTCTGGGACCGTCCAGGCGTTGGAGGAAGGCGCCCATCATATTGGCAAAAAGATCATCGAAGAGGCAGGCGAAGTATGGATCGCCGCCGAATACCAGTCCGACGAGGAACTGGCGGAAGAAATGTCGCAGCTTATCTATTGGACGCAGGTCATGATGATCAAGCGCGGCCTGCGGCCTGAAGATATTTATAAATACCTATAACTTGTTGCCCACCTGCGGTGGAGCAGACTTCCTGGAGAACAGCATGATCAAAATTGCAGTACCAAATAAAGGTTCCCTATCAGAAGCGGCTTTAGAAATCCTTGGTGAGGCCGGATACAAGGGACGCGGTCACTCCAAAACCCTAAATGTGGTGGATCTAGACAATGGGGTGGAATTTTTCTTCCTCCGCCCGAAGGATATCGCAATCTATGTCGCCCGCGGCGTGCTCGACCTCGGGATCACAGGGCGCGATTTGGCGCTCGATTCCAACGCCCAATTTAAAGAAGTCCTCTCACTTGGCTTCGGTGACTCAACATTCCGCTACGCCGCACCCCAAGGAGAAGGGTGGGATATCTCTCACCTTGAGGGCAAGCGCGTAGCAACGTCGTACCCGAATTTGGTCCGACAG
Source organism: Corynebacterium sp. KPL2838 (assembly GCF_040225455.1). Classification (NCBI taxonomy): domain Bacteria; kingdom Bacillati; phylum Actinomycetota; class Actinomycetes; order Mycobacteriales; family Corynebacteriaceae; genus Corynebacterium; species Corynebacterium sp. KPL2838. The sequence goes on from NZ_JBEHFT010000014.1 coordinate 7,884, forward strand.
GACTTGGCGGAGAAGGGGATTTCCGCCGATGTGATCCGTCTCGACGGCGCGGTGGAAATATCCATCCACTTAGGTGTGGCCGATGCCATTGCCGATGTCGTGTCAACTGGTACTACGCTGCGACAGCAGGGTTTGGCCCCTTTTGGTGAGCCCATCGTCAGCTCGGAAGCTGTCGTCATTAAACGCCACGATGCAGAGGTGACGCCGGAAGAGCAGGTTGTCTTGGGCCGCATCCAAGGTATTTTGCACGCTCGCACCTACCTCATGATCGATTACAACATCGCGGAAGAAAATCTGGACAAAGCAGCTGGTGTTACTCCGGGCCTGACTGGGCCGACGGTTTCACCGTTGGCGCGACAGGACTGGGTGGCGGTGCGTGCGATGGTTCCGCAAAAGGAAGCCAACCAGATTATGGATCGACTTTCCCAACTCGGTGCGGAGGCAATTTTGGCTTCCGATCTCCGTATTGCCCGCTTTTAGGGGGAGTATTAAATTCTTGGTCGTCCCAACTGGGGCGAAACGTGGCTACCATTGGCGCTTGAGATTATTCACTCGGACATCATTCTCGACAGGCAAAGGAGCCGCGCCATCATGGCAAAGTCGTCTAAGAAAGAAGAAAAAGACACTAAGTCTGCCGCAAAGCAAGCGGAGGATAAGCAGGAGGATAAGACCACCCATTCTGCACAGCAAAAGGTAGCTGAGCAGAAGAAACCAAAGACGTCGAGCAAAAACACTCGTACGGAAACCGACCTGATCGGTGATTTGGAAATTCCTGCTGACGCCTACTTTGGTGTCCACACCGTCCGCGCGATGGATAACTTCCAGATTTCCTACGTGACCATTAACACCATTCCGCACTTCATCCGCGGCATGGTGAAGGTCAAGAAGGCCGCCGCGATGGCCAACCGTCGCCTGCACGTGCTGCCGAAGAAGAAGGCAGAGGCCATCATCTGGGCATGTGACCAGATCTTGGACGAGGGTCGCTGCATGGACCAGTTCCCGCTCGATGTATTCCAAGGCGGTGCCGGCACCTCGTTGAACATGAACACCAATGAGGTCGTTGCCAACCTGGCACTTGAGCACTTGGGGGAGGAGAAGGGCTCCTACGACATCATCAACCCCAATGACGATGTCAACATGTCCCAGTCCACCAACGACGCTTACCCAACTGGCTTCCGTCTGGGCCTGTACGCTGCCATCGATGACCTCATCGTGCGCATTGACAGCCTGCGTTCCGCATTCCAGGACAAGGGCAATGAGTTCCAAGACATCCTGAAGATGGGCCGTACCCAGCTGCAGGATGCCGTGCCCATGACTTTGGGCGATGAATTCAAGGGCTTTGCTAATAACCTGAACGAGGAGCAGGCCGTTCTGCGCGACGCACAGAGCCGTTTGCTGCAGATCAACCTCGGTGCAACCGCCATCGGCACCGGCGTTAACACTCCAGCCGGCTACCGTCACCAGGTAACCGCCGCCCTGTCTGAAGTCACCGGCTTGGAGATGAAGACTGCAAGCGACCTTATCGAGGCCACCTCTGACTGCGGTGCCTACGTCTTCTTGCACTCTGCCATCAAGCGCGCTGCCATGAAGCTCTCCAAGATTTGTAATGACTTGCGCCTGCTTTCCTCTGGCCCGCGCGCTGGCCTGGGCGAGATCAACCTGCCCGCCCGCCAGGCAGGTTCCTCCATCATGCCGGGTAAGGTCAACCCAGTTATCCCAGAGGTTGTCAACCAGACCTGCTTCAAGATCTTCGGCAATGACCACGTTGTGACCATGGCCGCAGAGGCTGGCCAGCTACAGCTGAACGTGATGGAGCCGGTCATTGGTGAGGCACTGTTCCAGTCCATCCGCATTATGGGCAACGCGGTTGATGCGCTGCGTGAGAAGTGCGTCACCGGTATTACTGCCAACGCTGATGTGTGCCGCCAGTACGTGGAGAACTCCATCGGTATCGTTACCTACTTGAACCCATTTATTGGCCACCACAACGGTGATGAAGTTGCAAAGGAATCCCTCAAGACCGGCAAGGGCGTCAAGGAACTCGTGCTGGAGAAGGGTTTACTTGATGAGGCAACGCTGAACAAGGTCCTGTCGGTAGAAAACCTGATGCACCCAGAATTTCGCGGTCAGCTTTTCCTCGATGACAACTAAGTAAAGTTCGCGATCTGTAGTCCCGCATGAGGTGGGCGATGCCCATCCTCATGGAGGCGCCCACCATTCCGCACACACCGTGTTTACTTTTCCGTGGAAAGCGGAAAAAGTATTCCATGGTGTGTGCGGTCTCTTACGTGAATGCCTGACTGGTGTCTCACGGTTCCATAGTGCAGTGGCATGGAAATATACCGAACGGTTTATAACGCGAGGTAGAACACATGTGGGAAGCAGCACAAAAGGGCGGAATATGTAAATAAAGCAACATATTCAGGGCAAAATAGAAGTGTAAGGGTGGTCCACGACCGGCAGGCTAAGGCGGGTCCACCACGTGTAGTTGAGAACGTGTGGAGCGTATCCATGGTTATTATTCATATTGTCATCGTTCTCGCGGCCATTATCCTGGGTGCGAGAATTGGGTCCATAGGCATCGGCATGGCCGGCGGCCTAGGCGTTCTCCTTTTGGGCGTTACGGGAGTTCCCGTAACCAGGGAAGACATTCCGTTCGACGTCATCGCCATTATTATGACGGTGATTGCGGCCATCGCCGCCATGCAAAAGGCCGGCGGCATGGACTATTTGGTTCACGTGGCCGAGAAGTTCCTGCGCAAAAACCCCAAAAAGATTACGTTTTACGCACCCATTGTGACCTGGTTGATGACGGTCTTGGCCGGTACCGGGCACACGTCCTTTTCCACGTTGCCGGTCATCGTAGAGGTAGCCAAGGAAGGCAAGGTTCGCCCGTCGCGCCCGCTATCTATCGCGGTTGTCGCTGCGCAGATGGGCATTTGTGCCTCGCCGATTTCTGCTGCAGTTGTCATCCTGGCTGGTCTGCTTGAGCCCATGGGGGTGGGGTACCTCCAGGTGCTCGGAGTGCTGATTCCAGCTACCTTCCTGTCCATCTTCCCGGCAGCTTGGCTTGCCAATAAGTTTGGCAAGGAACTAGAAGATGATCCTGTATACCAAGAGCGCAAGGCCCAAGGCCTAGTCAAAGAACCGATTGGTGCTAGTAAATATGAGCCAAAGGAAGGCGCTAAGTCTTCCGTAGTCATCTTCCTCATCGCCATCGTCGTCGTCATGGCGTGGGCTACCATTTCTTCCGAACAAGTTGGCCTGATTACGGATCCCACGTTGCCGCGCAATGAGGCAATCATGACCGTCATGCTCTCGGCCGCGACGATCATCGTCTTGAAAACCAAGATTCCGACCGGCGACGTGCTCAATACTCCGGTATTTAAATCTGGTATGTCCGCCTGCATCTGTGTGTTGGGTGTTGCGTGGTTGGGAACCACCTTGATCAACCACTATTTGGACGATATTCAAGCGCTGGCCGGCGACGTCATCGAAGCTTCGCCATGGTTGCTGGCAGTGGTGCTCTTCTTCGCCGCAGCCCTGCTGTACTCGCAGGCTGCCACCACCAAGGCGCTCATGCCCGCCGCATTGGCGCTAGGTGTTAACCCGGTTACCGCCGTGGCCGCATTCCCAGCAGTATCTGCTCTGTTCATCCTGCCGACGTACCCAACGTTGCTGGCAGCTGTCGAAATGGATGATACGGGCACGACCAAGATTGGCAAGGCCGTATTCAACCACCCATTCCTTATCCCCGGCGTGGTCAGCATCGTCGGTTCCGTGCTCCTTGGCTACGCACTCGGTGCGGTAATCATTTAGCGAGTCTTCGAACTCGAGGTCCTTGTGGCGTCTTCTCCGCGGAGAGGGCGCCACTTTTATGCGGAATCTTCACCAAAAGAAATGTTCTGCCTCACAGTTTATACCCCCATGCGACTTGGCTAATGTCAGAAATCGGTAGGGTAGGTGCCATGACTACGCAGCCATCCGATGTTGAAATCGCACAAGCCCATAACCTGCAGCCGATTGCGGAAATCGCAGACAAAGCAGGCATCCCCGAAGATGCAGTAATTCCTTTTGGTACCACAAAAGCCAAGGTGGATATCACTAAGGTGGACTACGCCAAGGATAAGCGCGGCAAGCTCGTGTTGGTGACAGGAGTGTCCCCAACACCTGCCGGGGAAGGAAAATCTACGGTCCTCATCGGCTTGACCGATGCGCTGGATCAGATCGGGAAGAAGGCCATCGTGGCGCTCCGTGAGCCATCCCAAGGCCCGGTAATGGGTATCAAGGGTGGTGCCGCGGGCGGCGGCTACGCCCAGATTGTGCCGATGGAGGATATCAACCTGCACTTCACCGGTGACTTCCACGCCATTGCCGCGGCTACGAATACGCTTGCGGCCATCATCGACAATCACATTCACCAGGGCAACCAGCTGGGCATCGACCCGCGCCGCGTGACGTGGCAGCGCTGCGTCGACGTGAACGACCGCGCATTGCGCAATGTGGTGACCGGCCTCGGCGGATCGGCACACGGCGTGCCGGCAGAAACGGGCTTTACCATTACGGCGGCCTCCGAGATCATGGCGATTTTGTGCTTGGCGACGAGCCTCGAAGACCTCAAGCAGCGGCTCGGCGATATTACCGTCGGGTTCACCTATGACCAGCGGCCGGTGACCGCGCGCGAGCTCGATGCGGAAGGCGCGCTGACCGCGCTGATGCGCGATGCCTTGAACCCGAACCTCGTGCAAACCCTCGGCGGGGTGCCCGCACTCGTGCACGGTGGCCCCTTCGCCAATATCGCGCACGGCTGCAACTCCTTGCTGGCGACGCAGACTGCCCTGCAGTTCGGCGATATCGTGTTGTCTGAGGCCGGCTTCGGCGCGGATCTCGGCGGCGAGAAGTTTATGGATATCAAGTCCCGGTTTGGTGACCTGGACGTGGCCGGCGCGGTGGTCGTGGCGACGATCCGCTCGCAGAAGTACAACGGGGGCGTTGCCAAGGATAAGCTCACCGAGGAAAATGTTGAGGCTCTGCAGAAGGGCATCGTCAACCTTGAGCGCCACGTAGAAAACCTGCGCAAGTTTGGTATCAAGCCCGTTGTCGCGCTGAACCTCTTCTGGTCCGATACGGAGGCGGAGCGCCAGTTTATTCGCGATTGGGCCAAGGACTTCGGCGTGGCCTTGGAAGAGGCCAACGTCTGGGCCGAAGGCGGCGCGGGAGCGACGAAGCTGGCCGAGACCTTGCTGGAGAACCTCGAGGGCGGCGCGCAGCAGCTCTATGATCCTGAAGAAGGCATCGAGGCCTCCATCGAGACCATCGCCCGCGAGATCTACCGCGCGGACCGCGTGGAATACGGTTCAAAGGCTGTGAAGGACTTGCAATACATCAAGGACAATGGCTGGGATAAATTACCCGTGGTCATTTCCAAGACGCAGTATTCCTTCTCGGATGAAGCAACCGCATTGGGCGCTCCGGAAGGCCACACGCTGCACGTGCGCGAGCTACTGCCGCGCACCGGTTCGGGGTTTATCGTGGTGCTTACCGGCAACGTGATGACCATGCCGGGCCTGCCCAAGAAGCCGGCGGCCAATAATATCGACGTCGCCGCCGATGGCACGGTATCCGGACTGTTCTAAAAGGAGTTAATCCGCCGCGGAGCCCGGCCAACCCGGGTACTCCGGCGGCGTGCCGCCAAATTCGGGGCAGATCGCCTGATGCGCGCACCAATTACAGAGCTTGGAGCGTTTCGGGCGAAAATCCCCGGCGCGCCCATCTGCCTCAATCTTGGCCCACAGCTGGCCTAGGTCGCGCTCGAAGTATTCGAGTTCCTCCTGGGTAGGGGCTAAAAACATCGAATCCAGCACCTTTAGATACATCAGCCGTAGCTGGTGGGGGATTGTTCCCAACAGGCGCCAATACACTAGGGCATAAAACCGCATCTGGAATTGGGCGCTGTGGGAAAAGCGCGGTGCTGGTTTCTTGCCCGTTTTATAATCCACGACGCGCACCTCGCCGGTGGGGGCGCGGTCCACGCGGTCAATAAACCCGCGCACGGGCACGCCGTTGGGCAGAACCGTGTTGACATACATCTCGGTTTCTTGGCAGTCGAAGCCCTGCGGGTTTTCCATCTGGAAATAGCCTTTGAGCAGCTCGCGGGCGGCGACGAAGAAATCATACGTCTCGTCTTCGGGCACGAGCTCGAGCAATTCAGCGTCCTGTTCCGTCATCGCTGCCCAGCTTGGCTTAATCATCTTTACTGCGGCTGGGTAAGTGCGCTCTTCGCGCGGGAGTTTATGCGTTTCTTCTAGGACCGCGTGGACCAGGGTTCCCTTAACTTGGGCGATGGTCTTGGGCTCGGGAATCTTGTCGATGGCCCGGAAACGGTAGAGCAGAGGGCACTGCTGGTAGTCGGAGGCGCGCGAGGGCGACAGGGCAAGAGGGCGGGGAGTAGATGAAGTAGCCATGGTGTACCTAGCCTATCGCTGATAGTTTCGTGGCAAGCTAGAAGGTATGAGTTATACCGATAAGTTCCTTGATTTCTTGGCGGCTTCGCCGTCGTCGTACCACGCCGCGCATGAGGTAGCGCGCCAGCTGCAAGAATCTGGTTTCCAGGTCCAGGATGAGCGTGAGGACTGGTCGGCGGCACCGGGCGGGCACGTGATGGTCCGCGGCGGTGCAGTTGCCGCGTGGTACGTGCCGGAAGGCGCCGATAAGAATTCCGGTTTCCGCGTTATCGGTTCGCATACTGATTCGCCGGGGCTGGCGCTCAAGCCCACGCCCGATTTTTCTGCTGCGGGCTGGCAGCAGGTCGCGGTAGAAATCTACGGCGGCGCCTTGCTGCACACGTGGTTTGACCGCGAACTTACCGTCGCCGGCCAAGTTGTGACCACGGATGGGCACCAGCACCTCGTGAATACGGGCCCAGTTCTGCGCCTTCCTTCGTTAGCTATCCACCTGTACCGCAAGGATGAGTTCAAACCGGACCGGCAAAAGCACATGCAGCCGGTCCTGACGGTGGGCGATGCAGATGCGTCGATCCTGCAGGTGGTGGGGGAGCAGGCGGGCATCGCCAAGCAGGATATCGCGTCCTTCAACCTGATTACGGCCGATGCCGCCCGAGGCGCGGTCTTTGGCGCGGGCGAAAAGTTTATCGCGGCTGGCCGCATGGATAACCTGTCTTCGGTGCACGCCTCGCTCGAGGCTATGCAAAGCGCTGCGCAGGACTATGACGGCTCAGATATTTTGGTCATGATGGCCTTTGACCACGAGGAAGTGGGCTCGAGCTCCCGCTATGGTGCCGCCGGGCCCATCCTGCAGGACGTGTTGACCCGCACTGCCCGCGCGCTGGGGGCCAATGAGGAAGAGCGATTCCAGATGTTCGCCCGCTCAAGCTGCGTGTCTGCCGATGCCGCGCACTCGGTGCACCCCAATTACACGGATAAGCACGATCCCACCCACCAGCCGATCATTGGGCAGGGCCCAGTGACCAAGATCAATGGCAACCAGCGCTATGCCTCCGATGCGCAGACGATCGCGTTGTGGGAGACCGCGTGTGCCACGGCTGGGGTTCCGGTGCAGCGTTTCGTGGGCAATAACGATGTGCCGTGCGGATCGACCATCGGCCCCATTACCGCAACGCGATTGGGCATCGACACCGTCGATGTGGGCGTGCCGATGCTATCGATGCACTCCGCGCGCGAGATGGTGGGCGAGCAGGACCAAGTATGGCTCTCGCGGGCACTTGAGGCATACTTGAAGGGTTAGTTTCCCACAACCTCGAGGAGTTTTGCGGCATGGCTTATTCTGGCCCCTTTTCCTATGGCGACCGCGTGCAGCTGACGGACGCCAAGCGTCGCCACTACACGGTCATTTTGAAAGAAGGAGGCCAGTTTCATTCCCATAAAGGCATAATCAACCACGATGACATCGTGGGAATGGATGAAGGTTCCGTCATCGAGTCCACCTTGGGCTCGTCCTTCCTGCTCTTCCGCCACCTCATGGTGGATCACGTCCTCTCGATGCCGCGCGGCGCCGCCGTCATCTACCCCAAGGACGCCGCACAGATTTTGGTCGAGGGCGATATTTTCATGGGCGCCCGCGTGCTTGAGGCTGGTGCGGGCTCCGGTGCCTTGTCGATGTCCCTCCTGCGCGCCGTGGGCCCCGAAGGCCACGTCTATTCCTACGAAATCCGTGAGGATCACTTGGAGTATGCGGTCGATAATGTCGAGGAATACTTTGGCAGCCACCCCGAGTGGTGGTCGCCGCGCCTAGGCGATCTTGGCGATGTCACCGCTGACGATCTCGGTGGCCCCGTTGACCGCATCATCTTGGACATGCTTGAGCCCTGGGAGAACTTGGAGACCGTACGCGATCTGCTGATCCCCGGCGGCGTGTTCATGACCTATGTGGCAACGGTCCCGCAGCTGATGAAGGTCATGGAGGGCATTCGCGAGCTGCAGTGCTTTACAGAGCCGAAGGCATGGGAGTCCCTGGTGCGCGAGTGGAAGGTAGAAGGCCTGGCCACTCGCCCAGAGCACCGCATGAATGCGCATACCGCATTCCTCATTTGGACCAGGCGGCTTGCCGATGGCGTCACCCCGCCGCGCCCCCAGCGCCGCGCCCGCAAATAGTATGCGCACTATTTAAGTACACGGATGTAATTAATTGCTAAAGTGGCCTCGCTCATACCTTTTCGCGCGTTAAAGTGGTGTGCATGGATGAAGCCACGGATAATAAGCGGCAACTCAGCCAGCTTGCTGCGCGCAATCAAAAGCTGGTGGAGCTTTTACAGAAATCGCGCGCCGAGCTTGAGCAGTTATTTGCTGAGGTCAATGCACTTGCAGAGCCTGCCTCTACCTACGGTGTCTTTTTGGCCTACTCGCCGCACCAAAGCGAGGTAGGCACTACGGCGGAGGTGTATACCAACGGCCGCGTCATGCAGCTCAAGGTCTCTCCCAACGTGGAGCCGGGAAGCCTGCAGGTGGGCCAACAGGTGCGGTTGGGAGATGGCTTCGTGGTCGTCGAAGGCTGCGCCCCCACGAGCACTGGCGAGCTTGCCACCGTGGTCGAGCGCTTGGACCAGCGCCGGGCCGTCGTGGCTAATTCCGCGGGGGATAACCGCGTCGTTCTCCTCGCACAAGCGCTGCAAGAAAGCGTGCGCACGGGCGAGGTCGTGCTGTTAGATACCAAGGCCTCCGTGGCCGTGGAAAAGGTGGATCAAGCAGAGGTATCCCAGCTCTCGCTGGAGGAAGTGCCAGATGTGCGCTACGAGGATATCGGCGGCCTAGACGAGCAAATTTCGCAGATCCGCGATTCCGTCGAGCTGCCCTTTATCCACCCAGAGCTCTACAGGGAATATGGCCTGCAACCACCCAAGGGCGTATTGCTTTATGGCCCACCCGGCTGCGGAAAGACGCTCATTGCTAAAGCAGTGGCGAACTCTTTGTCTACCCAAATGGGGGGAGACGGATCCAGCTACTTCCTCAATGTTAAGGGCCCAGAGCTGCTGAATAAGTACGTCGGCGAAACAGAACGCCGCATCCGGCTGATCTTTGAGCGCGCCCGCGAGCTCGCCCAGGCCAGCGCGGATCGCCCGGTGGTCATCTTCTTTGATGAGATGGAATCCATTTTCCGCACCCGCGGATCCGGGGTCTCGTCCGATATGGAAACCACCGTCGTTCCACAGCTGCTAACGGAGCTCGACGGCGTGGAGGGCCTCAGCAATGTGGTCATCATCGGCGCCACCAATAGGGAAGAGCTCATTGACCCCGCCATCATGCGCCCGGGTCGGCTGGATATGAAGGTGCGCATCAACCGCCCCACCAAGCGCGGCGCGCGCGAGATTTTCGCCCGCCACTTCGATCCCTCCATTCCACATGTGGGTGATATTGACGAGCTCATTGGCGATGCCGTGGATGAGCTGTATAGCGATAGGCCGTTTGCGCAGCTGCACTTTAGCAATGGGCAGCGCCAAGTCCTGCACTACCGGGATTTCGTCTCTGGCGCGATGATTGCCAATATTTTGGCCCGGGCTAAAAAGCTGGCCATCAAGGAAGCTTTATCGCACCACGGTGCGGAGCGCGCCGTGGAGGAAGGCACTGGGGGCGTTGAAGGGGGCATCGGCAAGCAGCACCTGCGCGCAGCCATCGCCGCTGAGCAGGAGGAATCGGAATACATGCCCACCTCAACCAACCCCGAGGAATGGAGCAAGATTGTCTCCACGGATCACAGCGGTTCGCGCGTGACCAGTGTGGAACTTTTAAGCGGAAGGAGCTGTACGTGGCCCGCGTGCTAGGAACGGAAACGGAATACGGTATTTCTACGCCGGATTCGCCGGAGGAATCCCCAATCATTACCTCGACCCATGCGGTTGTGGCCTATGCCGCGCTGTATACGGGGGCGCGTTCGCGCTGGGATTTTGCGGAGGAACACCCCTTGCGGGACTCGCGCGGTTTCGATCTCAAGCGCTACGATACGGTTCCCGTGGTAGACCCCAATGCGGTGGGGGTAGCCAATGTTGTCACCCCGAGCGGGGCGCGGTTTTATGTGGACCACGCCCACCCCGAGTATTCGGCTCCGGAGTGCACGAATGCTTGGGACGCAACGCTCTATGATGCCGCCGGCGATTTCACACTGCTGCAGGCCCGGGATGCCGTCGCGGAGCTAACAGCACAGGGAAAGTCCGTCTTGGCGGACCGGCTGCCGTGCCCGCCGCTACGGTTGTATAAAAACAACGTCGATGGCAAGGGTGCCAGCTACGGTTCGCATGAAAATTATCAGTATGCCCGCAGCACCGATTTTTCGGTCATGGCCCAGGCGCTGATCCCCTTCTTCGTGGCCCGGCAGGTCGTCATTGGTGCTGGGCGCATGGGGCGCGGCGAGTTTGGGGAGGAACCGGGGTTCCAGATTTCCCAGCGTGCGGATTATATGGAGCAAGAAATTTCTCTGGAAACCACCCTCAATCGCGGCATTATCAATACCCGCGATGAGCCCCATGCCATCCACGATGATTTTGGCCGCCTGCACGTCATCATTGGCGATGCGAATATGTCGCAGACCTCGACGCTGCTGAAATTGGGCATGACCTCGCTGGTGCTCGATGCCATTGAGGCGGGCACAGACTTTAGCGATCTGCGTTTGGCCGATGCCGTCGCGGAGGTTCCCCTGGTAAGCCGCGATCTTGAATTGCGCCACCGGCTCACGCTTGCCGATGGCCGCACGCTCACCGCCCTCGAGCTGCTCAACGAATACCGCCGCCGCCTGCAGCCGGAGACCGACGCCGATCGCAAGGTGCTGGCGGCCTGGGACGAGGCAGTAGAGCTGCTTGCCGATGACCCCCTCAAGGCCTCCCACCTCCTAGATTGGGTGGCCAAGTACCGGTTGATCAAAAGCTACCTGGACCGCGGCATTGCCCCAGATGATCCCAAGCTGCGCCTCATCGACTTGCAATACGCGGAAATCGATCCGGAGAAGTCGCTGCACCATGCGCTGGTGCGCAAGGGCCAGATGCGCCAGCTCTTTAGCGCCGAAGATTTGCACCGCGCTGCGGCCGAGCCGCCCGCTGATACGCGGGCATATTTCCGCGGGCGCATAACGCAGAAATTCGGCGAAGATATCATCGCTGCCAGCTGGCAAAGCCTCACTCTGCGCCGTGGTGATAAGGACGGACACGCCCGAAACGGAGTCTGGGCCACCGTGGCCATGGATGATGCCCGCGGGCTCACCCGCGCGGACTGCGAAGACATCATCGATGGCGCAAGCAGCGTAGAAGAGTTGCTCGAAGGCCTTGCTGCCATCGGTATCCAGCCCGAGTATCGTAAGTAATGATCACCTAATACGACGAAAGGATGACATCGTGTCCAATTCGAATCGCCAGGTCACTAGCAATAACGGGGGAAATGACCCCGAGTCAGAGGAAGAATTTACCGCAACCCAGCTCAATATCAACACCTCTGGCACCGATGACCTGCTAGATGAGATCGATGGCCTGCTAGAAAATAACGCGGAAGAATTCGTCCGCTCCTACGTCCAAAAGGGCGGACAGTAGGCGTGGAATCCACCCGTCCCGTTTTTGCTCGGCGCATCATGGGTATCGAGACCGAATATGGCCTGTCCACGGCGACGCCGAAGAGCCAGCGGGCATTAAGCCCGGATGAGGTTGCGCGCGTGCTCTTCCGGCCGATCGTCGAAAAATACGCCTCGTCCAATATCTTCGCGACCAATGCCAGCCGCCTTTACCTCGACGTCGGCTCGCACCCAGAAGTAGCTACCGCCGAGTGCGATAGCCTTAGCCAGCTCATCGCCTATGAATGCGCCGGTGACCGCGTGATGAACCGCCTTGCGCTGCAAGCGGAAGATGCTTTGGCCGCAGAAGGAAACGAGCGGCCGGTCTACCTGTTTAAGAACAACGTGGATTCCGCCGGGCACTCCTTTGGCTGCCACGAGAATTACCTCATTAGCCGGCATATGGTGCTCAAAGATCTGGGCGTGGCACTTTTGCCTTTCCTGATTACCCGCCAACTTATCTGCGGGGCGGGAATGGTGCAGCCTGCCAAGGGCGATCAACCCGCGCAATTCCTCTTATCCCAGCGCGCCGACCAGGTATGGGAGGGTGTCTCGTCTGCGACCACCCGTTCCCGGCCTATCATCAATACCCGCGATGAGCCGCACGGGGATTCCAAGCGCTTCCGCCGGATGCATATCATCGTCGGCGATTCCAATATGGCAGAGCCCACCATCGCATTGAAGGTCGGCTCCACCCTGCTCATGTTAGAGATGCTGGAGGCAGGCTTCGAGCTGCCCGAACTCGAGATCGCAGATCCCATCCACCACATTCGCACCATCGCGCGCGATCTGACTGGCTCTACGCCGCTGCCGCTTGTTAGCGGGGGAACCATTACGGCCCTAGAAGTCCAGCAACAGCTCTGTGCGCGGGCGCGCGATTGGCTCGCTCACCGCGAGGATGCCGGCACCCCCACGGCGGAATTGGAGCGTGTCGTTGACCTGTGGGAGCGCATCCTGCGCGCCATCGAGACCGGAGATTTCTCCGGCGTAAACCGCGAGATTGATTGGGTCATCAAGTTCGAGCTGCTCGAGCGCTACCGCTCGCGCTTGGGCGGTGACTGGGCGCATCCGAAACTTACGCAGGTTGATATGACCTATCACGATATCCGGCCAGGGCGAGGTTTGTACGACGTGCTGCTGCGCCGCGGGATGATCGAGCGCTGGATTGAAGATGAAGACATCGAGCGTGCAGTATCGACCGCGCCGCCGACCACGCGTGCGGCCTTGCGCGGCGCGTTCCTGACTGCCGCCGAAGACTGCGGTGCGCACGTGACCGTGGATTGGACGCGGCTGAAGGTCAACCGCCCAGAACCTCGCACCGAGGAGCTGCTGGATCCTTTCGCGTCCACCGATCCGCGCGTTGCGGCATTGCTAGACTATATGCACGATAATCACGCCTAGGGCGTGCACATTGAGCACTGGGGAGAGTAGACAACGTGGTGGCATCACGATCCACGCCGAGCCGGCAGGATGCGGCTGTAGAAAGGCTCACCAACTTATCCTTTGCGCTGCAAGGAGCGGCGAATTCGGGTGGTTCACCGGACCGCTCTGCGGCCTGGATCCGCAGCCACGTCGCAGGCTATAGCGATAAATCCGACGAGGCTTTTACCAAGGCCCTGGCGCGCGATATCGCCACCTTGCAACGCGCCGGAGTCCCCATCGTGCACACCGGTGGGGAAGACGGTGCCTCGTACCGCCTCGACCAAAGCAATTACCAGCTCCCACCGGTGGAATTTTCACCGGAAGAAGCGATGGTGCTAGGCATCGCAGGGGGAGTGGGAACCCCTGGTGGCTTGAGCGATTTCTCCCTGTCCGGGTGGACCAAGATTGCCGCCTCGGGCGCCTCCCGGAACCTGGAGGGCGCGCCCGTTTATACCGCGGTCAATGACATCACCCGCCTTGCCCCCGAGGTGATCACTTTTGTTTTGGCCGCCGTGCGTAATAAAATCCGGATTACTTTTGCCTATCGCCCCCACCCAGCGGCAGAGACCGTGCGACGCACCATGGATCCCTGGGGAGTGGTCAACCATCAAAGCCGCATCTATATCGTTGGCTTCGATGTTGACCGCGCCGCCCCGCGCGTCTTCCGCGCCCTGCGGCTTTCCGATATCAAAAGGTCACACCAGCCGGCTGAGCATTCCGAGCCGACGGTGGACATCGACAAGCTCGTCAAAGAGGCGCTACAACGCGGCGAAAAGGTGGACGCGACCTTGTATATTCCTGAAGGTCAAGCCCAAGAGCTAGAAAGCGCGGGGGAGCGCACCGTCGAAGGCACCGTAGTGCTTAGCGGGGTCCAGAAGGATTGGTTGGTGCGCACCGCAGCGGGCTATGCCCCAGAAGTAAAAGTGCTCGATCCCCCCGAGGTGCGCACTGACATCATTAACCTTTTGCGCGCAGCCGCCAACCACAACGGAGCTGAGTAAACCATGGCCGATGGATCTCATAAACTGCAAGCGCTCGTCCGGTCGCTGAACCTCATCCCGTATTTTCAAAACCATCCGGATAAAACCCCGATGGAGGCAGCCGCGGATTTGGGGATGGACCCAGGAGAGCTCAAAGATGCCGTGGACCGGCTATTTTGCTCTGGGACCGGCCGCAATACCGAAGAGCTCATCGATCTCTCTTTCAGCTACCGCGATGGGGTCACCATCTACAATGACCAAGGCTTGGGGCAAGCATTGCGGCTTACGCCGACCGAGGCGGGCGCGCTCTTACTTACCCTTGAGTCCCTCGAGGCTATGCCTGGGCTGTTGGATGCGCGGGCGATTAAGTCTTCCGCCGCGAAATTGCGCTCCATTATGGATGAACGCACGCTGAGCATCTATGACACGTTATCGACGGTGGACCCGCAAGAATCCGACATCCAGGCAACCTTGAACCGCGGGCTTAATGAAAAACGGCGCATCCGGATGCGCTATTGGAGCGCTTCATCAAATAAGGAAACCGAGCGCCTGGTAGATCCGGCCCGGATTTTTATCGTGGATGACGAGCCCTATCTCGCGGCGTGGGAAGAAGAAAAGCAGGGGCACAGGACCTTTCGTATTGACCGCATCAAGCATGCCGAGTTGACCGAGGAGACTGCTCATCCGCGCCTTAAAGAGCTGGATTTCGACGCTGCAGCACCCTTTAATTTAGGTACGGCGGATTCCGTGGAATTAATCATTCATGAAGAATTCACCTGGCTTGCAGAATACTACGATATGCAACTAGGCAAACGCCTGGAAAACGGCGCTATAGCTGCAACGATGCAGGTGGGGTCCGCTGATTGGCTGGTTCGTTTCGCCCTCGGACAGGCCGATAGGTTACGCGTTATAGCCCCTCAATCTATTGTGAATCTCATTGCGGAACGCGGAAATGTCGCGTTGAAGGGCTATACTTAAAATTCAGTTACTGCACGCACATGCGTCTAAAAATTGCCTCGCGAATTTTCCCGCGAAGTCAGGGAGCGCGGCGGCCATCTGGCGCAGGCAAAGAAGAACCGAAAGAGGATCTTATGACCTTAGGACCATTGGAAATCGGCCTGATTGTTCTCGTCATCATCTTGCTATTTGGCGCGAAGAAATTGCCCGATCTTGCTCGTTCCATGGGCCGCTCGATGCGCATTTTCAAATCTGAGGTCAATGAAATGCAATCGGAGGACACCAAGCGCTCTGAGACCCAAGCTCAACTGAGCCAGAAGCGCCAGCAGTCCGATGAGGAGTTCTGGAACCGCCCAGATATGCAGCCTGGCCACCAGCAGGGAAACTCTTCCTCCCAGAATTAACGCCTGCCAGCTAAAAAGGCGAACACGCTCTGCCTATGCACTCGTCGGCCGTGTCGGAGACCGGCCCTCAGAATTCGAGTGGGCAGGGTAGTGTTCGTTCTTGTGCGTTGAAAGAGCCAAATTGATGTCCTCACAGTCCAACCCTGCCGGTGAACACGGATCCCGCGTGCGCCGCAAGCGGCGAGGTTTTTCACGCAAGCCCAAGAACCCAACGGGCGAGATGACCTTAGTGCAGCACCTGCAAGAGCTGCGGCGAAGGATCATTATTTCCTTGCTTGCCTTGGTTATCGGCGCGATCATCGGTTTTATTTGGTACCAGCAGGCGCCCTTCCGGATTCCACCGCTGGGAGAAATCCTGCGCGAGCCTTATTGCTCATTGCCGGAAGATAAACGAGCCAACTTCAATAACGATGGCGAATGCCGCTTGCTTGCCACCAGCCCCTTCGAGATGCTCATTTTGCGCCTGAAGGTCGGTGCGTTGGCAGGTACGGTTATTTCGTCCCCAGTCTGGCTCTACCAGGTGTGGGCATTTATCGTGCCAGGCCTGTATAAGAATGAGCGCCGCTACACCTTGAGCTTCGTCGTTGTGGCCGTCTCCCTCTTCCTCGCGGGCGCCATCTTGGCCTACTTCATCTTGTCCGTGGGCTTGGAATTCCTCGTCGGCATTGGCGCTGAGTATCAAACCGCAGCATTAACTGGTGAGCGATACTTCTACTTCCTCTTGGCGCTGTTGCTCATCTTTGGCATCAGCTTCGAGATTCCGCTGTTAATCGTCTCGCTCAATCTCATCGGCGTCTTGGAATATAACCACGTTAAGGATAAGCGCCGCATCGTCATCGTCGTGGTGATGATCTTCGCCGCCTTCGTGACCCCAGGCCAAGATCCCTTCACGATGGTGGTATTGTCCGCCAGCCTGATGCTGCTTATTGAGATTGCCTTCCAGTTCTGCCGCATTCACGACAAGCGCCAGAACCGGCAGCGTCCTGACTGGATGGATCTTGATGATGAATCCGCGTCTGCGCTAGACGAAAGCCCCACTGGTGTGGGCGGGCCCGCGCCTGTCGATGCCCCGTCGGGCGTATATGCCTCGCCTAAGCCTGCGGCAGCTGGGGCGTCATCGCAGACCGTCCGCACGGAAAATCGGGCTTCGGATAGCACTTCCCAACGGGCTGAGGATCGCAAGGGTCCGCAGCGACCTACCGATGAAGGCGGCTTTTTCGACGATGTGCTTTAAGCACGGGTAGCCTTGTGAGATATGACTGAAACTCACCTGGATACCTTCGCCGCCGGCCTCCCATACCCCTTGGATGAGTTCCAGGTGCAGGGGTGTGAGGCGGTAGAAAATGGCCAAGGGGTGCTCGTTTGCGCCCCAACTGGTGCAGGTAAAACCGTCGTTGGCGAGTTCGCCGTTTCTTTGGCACTAAGCCGCGGCACGAAGTGCTTTTATACCACCCCGATTAAGGCGCTGAGCAACCAGAAATACCACGACCTCGTCGCTGAGCACGGCGAGGATGCCGTCGGTCTGCTTACTGGCGATGTCTCCATTAACGCCGATGCCGAAATCGTCGTCATGACCACCGAGGTGCTGCGCAATATGATCTACGCGGATTCTCCCGCGCTGGATAGACTTACTCACGTGGTCATGGATGAAATCCACTTCCTTGCAGATGCCTCCCGCGGCGCGGTCTGGGAAGAAGTCATCTTGAACTTGGCGGACCACGTATCCATCATTGGGCTGTCTGCCACCGTGTCCAATTCCGAGGAATTCGGTGAATGGCTCGCCACGGTCCGCGGCGATACCTCTGTCATTGTGACCGAACACCGGCCGGTCCCACTTGATCAATGGATGATGCTGGGCCGCAAGATTTACCCGCTCTTTGAGCCGGAATCCGGCGGCCAGGTCAATTCCGAATTAGAGCGCCGCATTCAGCGCTTGGAGGCAGGCGATAGCGATGATGGGCACGCGGACTATAAATCCGGCAAGGGTTTTCGCGCGAGGGCGCGCCACAAGGGCGGCGGGCGCAGCGAATTTCATGGTAAAGCGGGCGGGCGTTCCGGTTCCTCCCGGCCGCAAGATCGCTACCGCCCCTTAGGACGCCCTGAGGTGCTGAAGGTGCTGCAATCGCAAGATATGCTGCCCGCGATTACGTTCATCTTTTCCCGCGCCGGTTGCGATGGCGCGCTCTATCAGTGCCTGCGCAGCAGAATGGTGCTGACGACGCAAGAGGAAGCAGAAGAGATCAAGGCCATCGTCGATGCCGGCGTTGAGGGCATTCCGGAAGAAGACCTGCAGGTCCTGGATTTCCGGCGGTGGCGCGAAGCGCTCTCCCGTGGTTTTGCCGCCCACCACGCAGGGATGCTCCCGGCGTTTCGCCACATCGTAGAAGATCTCTTCGTCCGCGGTTTAGTACGCGCCGTATTTGCTACCGAGACCCTTGCCTTGGGCATTAATATGCCCGCCCGCACGGTGGTGCTCGAGAAGTTGATCAAGTTCAATGGCGAAGCACACGTGGATCTCACGCCAGGCCAATACACGCAGCTGACCGGGCGCGCCGGCCGGCGCGGAATCGATACCCTGGGCAACGCGGTCGTGCAGTGGGCACCGGCTATGGATCCGCGTTTTGTCGCCGGTTTAGCTTCAACGCGCACGTATCCGCTCATTTCTACGTTTGCGCCGGGCTATAACATGGCCATCAACCTGTTGGGCATGCTCGGCTTTGAGGACTCGCTGCGGCTACTGGAAAAGTCTTTCGCGCAGTTCCAGGCCGATGGTTCCGTGGTGGAAGAAACCCGCGAATTAGAGCGCGCGGAGCATCGCGTGCGCGAATTGCGTGAGCAGCTTGACGATGCCGTGGATGCCCTCGCACCACCAGCCAAGGACGGCGAGGATCCCGCCGAGGTGCTCATGGATTATATCCGGCTGCGCCGCGAGTTGACGGCGGAAGAAAAGCAATCCAAGGTCGATA
This sequence comes from Corynebacterium sp. KPL2838, assembly GCF_040225455.1. NCBI lineage: Bacteria > Bacillati > Actinomycetota > Actinomycetes > Mycobacteriales > Corynebacteriaceae > Corynebacterium > Corynebacterium sp. KPL2838. The sequence goes on from NZ_JBEHFT010000014.1 coordinate 26,676, forward strand.
AGGAACACCAGCGCACCCAGGAAGTAGTCGCGGTGCTAGCCCGCCTGCAATTGGGCGATGTCATCGCGCTTGCCGGAAAGAAGCGGCCCACTCTTGCCGCGGTGGTCACCCCGGCCAACCAGACTGAGGATCCTCGCCCGTGGGTGACCACGGAGTCTGGGTGGTCAGGGCGCATCGATGCCACTGGCATTAGCAATCCGCCGATTCAACTGGGCCGTATTAAGATCCCGAAGCCGGTGCGGAAGAATCCGCGGCGCAATACCAAGTACATCCAGGATGTCTTCCACCGCGAAAAGTTTGACCGCCCAAAGCGGATGAAGTCGAAGCCGCGCCTGCGACCCAATAAGCGGGTAGGCGAGTTGCGCGATGCCATTCGCGAGCACCCTGCACACGACTGGCCCGCCACCGACAGGGAGCAACTGGCCGGCGTGGCGCAGAAGTTGGCGCGCCGCGAGCGCGACCTCGAAAAGCTGCAGGCCAAGGTGAATAAGGCGACCGATACATTGGGCCGAACCTTTGAACGCATCGTGGATCTGCTCGCGGAGATGGACTATGTCGAGTTCTCTGGTGCCGGCAATGATCGCACGCCGGTCATCACTGAGGAAGGCGAGCGCCTGGCAAAGATTCATAGCGAATCCGATCTGCTCGTTGCCCAATGCCTGAAGCGAGGCATTTGGGATGGGCTGGATCCGGCGGAATTGGCCGGCGTTGCATCTCTGTGCTGCTTTGAAAATAGGAAGGCCACTGGGGGCCAGCCGGAGGCGGCAACGGATCGCATGGCCGATGCCATGAATGCGACCTGGCGCATCTATACCGAGCTCGGCGCCGATGAACGCCGCCACCGCCTGCCCCCAACGCGCGAGCCTGAAGCCGGATTTGCGCTGGCCATTCACCAGTGGTCGGCGGGTGCGCCCTTGGGCTATTGCATGGCGGCGGCCAATGAGGCGGGCGCGGAGCTTACCCCTGGTGATTTTGTGCGGTGGTGCCGCCAAGTTGTGGACCTACTGCAGCAAATCGCCAAGACTGGCTATGATGGCCAGATCCAGCGGAACGCGCGCCGCGCCATCGATGCTATTCAGCGCGGGGTCGTCGCGATCGGGGCTTAAGCTAGCGCGGACTACTCGCTAGTAGACTATGGGGCATGACTACTCAGGCTTTTTCTCCGGAAGTTTATTCGCGTCGGCTTGCGGCTGCGCAAGAAGCGGCTGCCCAGCAGGGTATTGACCTCTTGCTGATTGGCACTGGCCCCGATTTCGCCTACCTCACCGGCTCGTGGGTCTCGTCCCACGAGCGCCTGACGGTGCTGGCGGTTCCCCAAACCGGCACGCCGTGGATTGTGTCGCCGAATACGGATATTACGGATATTAAATCGGCACCCGTGGGCGAGCTTGACGTTGAGCTGCGGGGGTGGAATGACGGCGATAATCCCTACGAGCTCGCGCTGCAGGGCGCTGCGTCCACCATCGGAAAAATAGCGCTGGGCCAATCCCTGACGGCAGACCACATCCTGCAGTTCCAGGCGCTTGTATCTGAGGCGGACTACGTTCTTGCTACCTACGCGCTCGCGGAGCTGTTTACCCGCAAGGACGAGGCGGAAATCGCGGAGCTGCGCAAAGCCGGCCAGGCCATCGACGCCGTGCACGCCCAGGTTCCTGAGCTCCTGCAGTCCGGCCGTACCGAGGCCGAGGTGGCGCATGAACTGGAAAAGCTCATCCTCAAAGAGCATTCCATTATTGACTTTGTCATCGTAGGTTCTGGCCCGAATGGCGCCAATCCGCACCATAGCTTCTCTGACCGGAAGCTGGCTGCGGGCGAGCCCGTTGTCGTGGATCTCGGGGGTACCTTGCCCTCCGGCTATCACTCCGATTGCACCCGCACCTACGTCGTAGGCGGCGATCTCAGCCAGGCGCCGCAGGACTTCCAAGACGCATATGCCGTGCTTTACGATGCCCAAGCGGCCGCCCGCGCCGCCGCCAAGCCCGGCAGCACGGCTGAAGAAATCGACGGGATTGCTAGGAAGGCTATTGCCGATGCCGGCTGGGGCGATAAATTCGTCCACCGCACCGGCCACGGAATTGGTCTCTCGACCCACGAAGAGCCCTTCATCATGGAGGGAAATGACCTAGCGCTGGAAGAGGGCATGGCCTTTTCCATTGAGCCAGGCATTTACCTAGAAGGCCAGTGGGGCATGCGGCTGGAAGACATCGTGGTACTTACCAAGGATGGCTACGAGTCCCTCAACGTCGTTGAACGCGAAGTGCGTTAAGTGGCTGGCGTACTGATCCTGGGCGGGCGCAGCGATATCGGCGGCGAAATCGCCCGACGCGTGGCCCGCGGTAACGACATCGTCCTCGCCGCCCGCGGGACCCACGGGCTGGAGGAGATTACCGCCCAGCTTAAGGCCGCAGGTGCACGCAGCGTCCACCAGCTGTCCTTTGACGCGGAGGATTTCTCCCAACACCGCCAGATCTTTACCGAGGCCAAGGAACGCGTCGGCGCCATCGAGCTGACTGTGGTCGCCTTCGGAATCCTAGGAGATCAAGATAAGGCGGAAACTGATCCGTCCCACGCAGCACAGATCGCCACTATCGACTACACCGCCCAGGTCTCCGTGCTCACGGTAGCGGCGCAGTCGATGCCGCGCGGCCATATCGTGGCCTTTTCCTCCATCGCTGGGTGGCGGGCCCGCCGCGCCAATTATGTCTACGGTTCCACCAAGGCTGGGCTGGATGCTTTTTGCCAGGGCCTTGCGGACAGACTGCACGGCAGTGGGCTCGGGCTGATTACCGCGCGCCCCGGGTTCGTCATTGGGTCCATGACCCAGGGGATGACACCGGCCCCGCTATCGGTGCGGCCAGGCGATGTCGCCGATGCCGTCGTTGTCTGCATAGACAACGACGACCGCCGCGGTCAGGCGCGCAGCCACACCCTGTGGATCCCGAAGGCCCTGCAAGCCTTGGCCTGGGTCATGCGGCTCGTGCCCCGGCCCGTGTGGCGGCACATGCCGCGTTAGCCGGCCTCGCCCTCCCGTAGCAGGGGCGAATTGATATCGAAGATGAAACCGCGCGGGGCGAGCATGCGGAGGACGACCTCGGCATCGCCCTCTGCGATGTCGTGAAAGACTAGGCCTCCCCACGGGGTGACCGTGATGTCCACTTCTAGCTGACCGATAAGCTGCGTGAACTGCGCCGGGATGGCGCCTTGGTAGACCCCCGCACCAAGGTCGACCACGCCTTCTGCCTGGTGCTCATCCAACCAGCCAATGGGGCCAGGCTCTGCGGCGAGTTCCACACCAGCTGCCCCAGTGCCTTTTGCTTCGGTATTCCTCGCCTCGGTGCGCAAGGCACCGAGGCGACGGAGGTGGGCTGCGGCATCGGCAAGCGAGAGGCCCGCGGTCGGGCTGTTGGTGGCAGGGGAATGGGTGATGTTTAAGGTGGCATCGTCAAGCAGCTGCATACTGACCTGCGCGGCAGAAACCGGCAGGTCGTCGGCGTCAGTGGTAATCGCGAGCGACTCCAAGCCCGGCTGTTCGGTATTCAGGTGCGTGGTCAGCTGGCGCGCTGCCTGCTGCGCCGCGGGAGCAAGGGGAGAGGCCAGCACGGGAATGTGGAAGCTTAGCAGCTCTAATTTATCCAGCTCCGCCGCAAGCTGGGCCTTGTCTGTAACTCCCCGCAACTCGATGGCGGAATTGGGGCGAATATAAACGCTGCCATCGGCCCAGTGCGCCGCGCAATAACCCAAATGGATCCAATCATTAGGGCTGGTAAAACCGCCCACAACGTGCAGGCGCAGGCAGGTGCCGGACTCGGGATGCTGGAAAAATTTGGGGTAATGCATAGCTTGCCAGTGTAGCCGGTGAGAAGCCCTGCGCCGGAAACGAGTGTTGCCAGCATATCGTCAGCTTTGCTCGTTAAACTGGGAACTATGCCGTTTTTATATCTCGTCCTCTATATGCTGGCGGAAACCCTAGCGTTTTGGGCCGTCGCCGAGTGGATTGGTGTCTTTTGGGCGCTCATTGCCCTGTTCATCACCATGTTCTTTGGCATGTCCATCGCCGGCATTGAGGTGCGCCGGTTGATGGGTAAACAAGTAGAGCAGGCCGGTGACGGGACCTACTACGTCCGCGATAACGATATGGGCAAAACCGCCGGGAATGTGGGCCTCACCCTGGCCGGTGGCATGCTGCTGTCCCTGCCCGGATTTTTGACTAGTTTTATGGGGATCCTGCTCATCTTCGCCCCAACGCGGTCGCTCTTTCGAAAGTTTATGGCCGTATCCATCTACCGCAAGGTAGAGAAGATGGGTGTGCGCATCTACGAGGCATCGCCCATGGCACAGCAGCACGATAGCTATGGCAATTTTGGATCCTTTGGGGAATCGTCTGGTCAGAGCGACTCCCACGAGGTAATCGACGAGGAAGAGCTGCGCAACTGGTCCGAGAACCTAGATCCTGATGACTTCGGTCCCCGCGGCGATGATAATTCGCAGGGTGGAAAATAAGTGGCCGTATTTTTCGCCCGCTTGGTCATAGCGGGCATATCTGGTGCGCTGACCTTTACCGCTGTTGAGCCGCGCGGCTGGTGGTGGGGCGCGATTATTGGCATCGCCCTGCTGTATGTGAGCCTGATGCCATGGCGTGAGCGGCAGGTGCGCGGATCCTTAGGCGCCCTTTTGGCGGTGACACACGGGCTGATCCTGTACCTGCTGAGCCTGCCCTGGATTGGCGAGTTGGTAGGCACCGTTCCCTATGCGGCGCTTGCTATCTGGCTTTCGGTATATGCGGTCCTTTTAGGGATATTCGGGGCCGCTGTGGCGCGGTGGCGATACGGATTCCTGGTCTTTCCCTTCGTGTACCTCGCCGTAGAGGTCCTGCGTTCCTCGGTGCCCTTTGGCGGCTTCCCTTGGGTCAAACTGGCATGGGGACAAATTGAAGGGCCCTTAGCCAATCTCGCGCCGTGGGGCGGGACCTCGCTGATTACGGTGGCAACGGCATTGTGTGCCTGCGGCCTTGCCGGCTTGTTAGTGCGAGGCGGGCGGGTAAAGGTAGCCGCTGGCGCCGCGCTCATCCTCCCGCTCGTTGCGGGACTCGCGGCTGGGCGCGGAATCGATCCCGCAGATACCAAAGTGGGAGATACCAAGGTGGCGGCCATCCAAGGAAACGTGCCGCGCAGCGGTTTGGACTTCGCTGGGCAGCGTCGCGCGGTCCTGAATAACCACGTCCAGGAAACGGAGAAACTCGCGCGCCGCGAAGACGATATAGATCTGGTGATCTGGCCGGAAAATTCTTCCGATATCGATCCTTTCCGCGACGGCGAAGCAGCCCAGGCCATTAGCGGTGCCGTCGATGCCATCGACGCTCCCGTGTTGGTCGGTACCGCCACCCGCGATGAGGTGGGCGCGCGCAATACCATGCAAGTCTTTACCCCCGGCCACGGTGTGGGCGATCACCACCATAAGAAGTACCTGCAACCGTTCGGTGAGACCATGCCCATGCGGGACTTCTTCGCGCATTTCTCGGACTACGTTGCCCTTGCTGGAGATTTCAAGGCAGGGGACGGGCCCGGTGTGGTCTCCATGAATACCGTCGCGGTAGGTGTGGCGACCTGCTACGAGGTCTCCTTCGATAACGCCTTCCACGAATCCATCAAAAACGGCGCGCAGATTCTTACGACGCCAACCAATAACGCAACATTCGGCTTTTCCGATATGACGTACCAGCAGCTGGCCATGAGCAGGCTGCGGGCGCTCGAAACCGACCGCGCCGTCGTGGTTGCAGCCACCTCCGGGGTCTCCGCACTCGTGCACCCAGACGGCAGCGTGAGCCAATCCACGGAGCTATTTGAGCCCGCGGCACTGGTAGAAAGCCTGCCGCTGAAATCCGGTGAAACATTTTCGGTGCGCTACGGTTCGCTCATGCAGTGGCTGATGGTTATTATTGGTACCGTCTGCGCACTCGTTGCCGTGCGTACCAACCGATTGGGTCGTACACCTCGCGGTGTCGGCGCTAAAGAAAAGTAGGAGCATTAATTACTGTGAGCACTCTTGATTCTGCGACGCTGGTTATCATCCCAACGTATAACGAGATTGAAAACCTTCCCCTGATTACCGGCCGTGTCCGCGAGGCGCTGCCAGAGGTTCACATCCTCGTTGTGGATGATAATTCCCCCGACGGCACCGGCGAGAAAGCCGATGCTTTCGCAGCAGAAGATGACCACATTCACGTGCTGCACCGCGAGGGCAAGGGCGGTCTCTTGGGCGCTTATATCGCAGGCTTTGAATGGGGACTGGAGCGCGACTACCAGGTCCTTTGTGAAATGGATGCTGATGGCTCCCACGCCCCAGAACAGCTGCACCTGCTGCTGGAAGAGAGTGACAAGGGCGCTGACCTCGTTATCGGTTCCCGCTACGTGCCGGGTGGCGAGACCGTCAACTGGCCGGCATCCCGCGAGTACCTGTCCCGCTTGGGCAACCTCTACATCTCTTTCGCGCTCGGTACCGACCTGTCCGATATGACCGCCGGCTACCGCGCCTTCCGCCGCGAACTCTTGGAAGACATCGACTTTGATGAGCTGTCTAAGGCCGGTTACATCTTCCAGGTGGACCTGGCCTTCCGCGCAGTCAAGGCTGGATACGATATCCGCGAGGTACCCATCACCTTCACCGAGCGCGAGTACGGCGAGTCCAAGCTGGATGGTTCCTTTGTCAAGGACTCTCTCTTCGAGGTAACCAAGTGGGGCGTGGCCCACCGCGCGGAGCAGGTGAAAGATTTTGCCGGCGAGATGTCCAAGCTGGCGGACCACGAGGTCAAACACGGCTCCGTTCACAATGCTGGCCAGAAGGCGCGCAACGGTGTGGGCTGGGCCACCAATTTGGCCAATGAGCTGGGATACTTGGTCAAGCACCAGGTGGGCCAGCTGACCAAGAAGAAATAACCTAGGCAGCTAAAAAGCCCGTACCCCGTGCCAATATGGCAGCCAGGGTACGGGCTTAAATTAATTCCGCTTGAGCCTTTAAGACTTCTTCTGCTGTTCTTGCTCCTTGAGGAGGCGAGCAGCGGTCCGACGGCGGGAGCGCAGGTGGTTAATGCGCTCTTCCAAAAGCTCATCGAGTTCCTCGATGGAACGGCGCTCCCGCAGCATATCCCAGTGGGTGCGAGGTGGCTTGATGGGCTTAGCTTCCACGCCTTCGCCCTCTACGAGGTGGCCCAGCTTGCCATTCTTGCACATCCATTCTTCAGGGATTTCTGCCTCATGTGCAAAGGGCACCTCATAAATTTCACCATCGTCCGTGCGGTATTTCACCATCTGGCGCGGTGCGAGGTCGTGGTCGCGGTCAGTTTCGTAGCTGACTGCACCCATACGGCTGCCACGGAGTACGCGATCTGCCATGCAACATCATCCTTTTCAAAGAGATCCCTGATTGACGGCGATAGTTTCGCCTAAGAGCTATTTATTATAACGAACACCCACGCGGTATTGTTCCCAGCCCGCCGTTTAATGGACTAAAGTGTATCTAGTGATCCGTACAGCTAGTCGTGAAAGCAATGTCGGTTCCTGCCAATGGTGTGGAAAGGATATTGACCAAGGCGGTAGGGGACGACCACGTAAGTTTTGCAGCGCCTCGTGCAAACAGCGTGCCTATGAACAAAGAAACAATGTTAGTGGCACGGATATTCCTGCCGATGCAGTAATCTTAAGCCCAGATAAAGTGCAAGGTTTGCGCGACGGCCTTTTTGAATTGCGGTGCTCCGCAGAAGACATTCAAACCGCCGCAGAAGAAGGCGCGAGCGCGGAAGAGCTTTCCAGTCTGTGTGAGGAGCTTATTTCGCTGGCTCGGCGTTTAGAAGGACTTCGATAGTAGATGAAAAAGCTTTTTTATAACCGGAAACTCGTCGTTTCCATCTTCGTGGTTTTAATCCTCGTGCTTACCGCCGTAGCGATCGGCCCGATTGTGTACTCGCTTTTCAAAAGCGGCGGCGTCAAGACAGAGCCCGTGACTGCCGATGGCGCCGAGGCAGCCTCAACTCCGCTCGAGGGTTCCTGGTCCGTGGCCAAGGGCCGCGCCGATAATCACACCTCGGTGGGCTTTACCTTCGACGAGGTTCTACCGGCGGAAAGGACGTCCACCTCTGGATCGACCACGGAGGTTACCGGCCAGGCGGAGATTTCCGATTCCAGGCTGGAATCCGCCACCATTACGGTCAATATGGATGCCCTCACCACGGACAAGAAGGTCCGCGACCAAAACATGAAGTCCAAGCTCTTTAAGACTTCAGACTTCCCAGAGTCTTCCTTCACACTTACTAAGCCCGCCTCGCTTTCCGATGTCCCCGAAGACGGCACCATCGGCTCCGTTAAGCTCACCGGTGACCTCACGATCAAGGATAAAACGCAGGAAATCACCCACGAGTTCGATGTCCTGCGCGACGGTGACGATATCGTCATTGGCGGAGACGTTCCGATCAACCGCCTGGACTACAACGTGGAGACGCCAGACATGCTGGCGGCAAAGGTTGCCGAGGACGGCGAGATCAACCTGCGCGTCTCCTTAAATAAGGACTAGACCGTGAATTCTCGACGTTTAATTTCCGTACTGTGGTTCCGCCTCGTAGTCGTCATAGCTTTCTCGATTTTCGTTGCGGTTCAACAGATGTGGCTAGTCACGGCGTTTGCAGCATTGCTAGCCGTATTAACCATCTGGCAGCTGTGGAGCGGCTACAAAAATAAATAGCGTTCCTCTTGTTTTAACGTCACAGTGACTAAATGACGGGGTATAAGTGTGCCAAGGTCCAGCGGCAGGAAAGGCCCGCCTGAAGCGAATCTGCGCCCAATCGGATGTCCGAGCCTTCCGAGGTCGTGGCGTGCCGCTTGCCAGACACCCCACACGAGCCTCGCCGAAACGAATCCTCAAGCACGGCTCGCTTCAGGCATCTAAGCTCTGGCAGCTTAGGGATCGAGCCCACCTTGGCCACAGAACCTTCGAGTCTCTCAAGGTCTTAGCGCGCGCCAACAGGTGGGCCAGCCAAACCTCGGAGTGAATCCACGAGCCTAAGGGATTATGCTCAAACCGCCCTCAACTTAACCTGTGGATCTCCATTATTGTCCGATAATGTACATTATGTCATTTTAGATCCATGAACGCCCCTCCCATCGTGCCGAGGCCTTTCATCCAAGAATGGCAAAGCCACTCCGGGCGCAGTTTGTTCCAAATTTACAAGTAGTGGCCTTCGAAACCCCCAGATCGGCTCGCTATTTGCAAAAACGCATCACGCCATGCCAACGCCTCACGCCTGCAAGCGGCGTCAGCAAGCGGCGTCAGCACACGACACCAAACGTGCACCGCCGAAAGCCAACACATATGCTGGAACTCATGACTATTCAACGCGTTGTCACTAAGCCTTCCCGCGCCGCCCTGTTCCTGGTCTTGGACATTGCGGAAGGCGGCGAGCAAGCCACTCGGGACATGCTCTCCGCATTTGGCGATACTTTCAAGTCCGTCAATTTCCGCCACAATGAGGGCGAGCTGTATACAGTCGTTGGCATCGGTGCGTCCATGTGGCCACGCCTCACCAGCGCTCCCCGGCCGGACAAGCTCAAGGAGTTCGAGCCGCTCGAGGGCGCGTACAAGGCGCCTTCCACGCCCGGCGATATCCTGTTGCATTTCCGCGCGAATACTTATGACCTCTGCCACGAGATGGCGCGCCAGGTCTTGCGTCAGCTGGGCGATGCCGCCACCGTCATCGATGAGACCCAGGGCTTCAAGTACCTGGACCAGCGCGATCTCCTGGGCTTTGTGGACGGCACCGCTAATCCCCTCCCCGAGGAAGCCCTAGAGACAGTGCTGCTTGCCGATGACGCCGATTATCCCCGCGGCTCCTACGTCACTGTGCAAAAATACACGCATGACCTAGATAAGTGGAGCGGCATCAGCACCGAAGAGCAAGAACGCGTTATCGGGCGCACCAAGGCCGATGACGTGGAGCTCGATGAGGATGCACAGCCATCAAATTCCCACGTCGCTCTCAATGACCTCGAGGAAGATATCTACCGCGAGAACATGGTCTTTGGTTCCTTTGCCGCAGGTGAGATGGGTACTTACTTCATCGGATATGCCAAGGACCCAGAAGATATCAACGAGCGTTTGCGCAATATGTTCATCGGCGATCCCGAAGGCAATTATGACCGAATCCTGGACTTCTCCACCGCCCTGACTGGAACGAACTTTTTCGTCCCGAGCGTCGATTTGCTAGACGAATTCGATGAGCTTCCGCACTAAAAGCACTAGAAAGCCTAACGGCGCCCGCCGCGATTGCGGTGGGTCAGGCCGAATTGGACGGAATCGATCATTCCGAGGGTCATGAGCGCCTCGCGAAGTGCGAATTGGAAGGTCCATAACCTGCGGAAAACCGGATCAAAGCCGGCAGCGGCGGCCTCGCGAAGGTGCCCATCAAAAAAGGATCGCTGCTGGCGCAGGGATTCAATATAGTGGCTGCCCACGTGCGTTTCGGACACGATGCGCAGGTGAGAGTTCTTATCTACGAGCCGGTGCACGTCCATAGTCAGCGGATAGTCGAGTCCTGGCCAGATATAGGCCCGCATGGCCTGCAAGGATGCTCGGGCAGCCTCCGACATGGACTCGGTGGCCACGATGGATTGAAAAGCCGCCCGACCGTTTGCGGTAAGGAATCGGTCGAGGACTCGGATATAGGCCTTTCGCTCTCGCGGGCTTAATTGCTCGAACTTTTCCACGCTGATGATCGCATCGTAGTGCCCGCGCCATTGCTTCGGGCTCGGAACAGAATCCGGAATCCGCTCTACGTGGATAGAGTCCTCCGTTCCGGCGAAGACAAGCGCCTCGCGCATCTGGGTGATTTGTTCAACATCGCTGGTCAGGACATCGACAGTGGCGCGGCGTTTGGTAGCGCGTATCGCGGCCTGCATTCCGGCCGCGGGATAGACCAGAAGGTGGGTGCCGGCGCCGGTGCGGGTGGCATCGAGAAGCCAATCCGCCGCCCTACGCTGCGCCTCGCCCAAGTCATCCCGGTCTACGTTGGTGGGTTCGCTCACCGTGGTGACATCGACAAAGTGGCTCTTCGGTTCCCTGCCGCCGGCCTTTGGACTAAAGCTTTCGACCGTTTCCCGGATCGTCGTCGGCACGCCGCTGGAGAAGATCCCGCCAACGTGGCTTAGACCATCGCCAGCATAGAGGCGCACTAGGTCGAGAGGCAGCTCCCCTGGCTCAGAATCGCGCACGCTTACCCCTTGCGGTTTGGGAAGATACCCCACCTGCAGGAGTTTGCCTAAAACTTTCACTAATTGGGTGGAGGATGAGACGGTCCACTCGCCTGCCATATAGCTTTCGGCGAAGCCTAACCATCCGGTGGCGGCGATTCGCTCGAATAATGCATCGTGGCCTATCTTCAAATCGGGGCCGCCAGCAGCATCGAGTTCCAGTTCCAAGCCGGCATTATCGCAGGCCTTGGCGAATTCTGCCTCGGCCCGGCGGGATTTTAGCGCCGCCCAGCGCTGCGATGGCACGGTCGCGATATTGGGCCATGCCTCCGCGTCGATGGAGCGTAGATGCTCGGGGGTGGAAAAACTCATGGTTTGGGGAGCGCTCCTGGGTGCAAGGGTCACGGTTGGGCTTATTTTAGCCAGATTCTGAGCGGTTTCGGTTAAGGCGCTCCGCATGAAAGGAAACCTGAAACGCATGTAAATGGGTATCAAGTATGCACGTTATGTAACGAGCGTTTACACTATACGGGTACTTAAATAAGCTTTCTCGAGGAAGGTCGCATTAATTCCATGACTGATACCCCTTATCGTCCAAACGGAAGCCGTCACCACGTCGTCGTGGTTGGCGGTGGATTCGGCGGTCTTAACACTGTGAAGAAGTTGAAGAACGCCGATGTTGAGATCACCCTCATCGATAAGAAGAACCACCACCTGTTCCAGCCAATGCTCTACCAGGTGGCTACCGGCATGATTTCCGCTGGTGAGGTTGCCCCCTCGACCCGCCAGCTGCTGCGCAACCAGGATAATGTGGACTTTGTCAACGGCAACGTGACCGACATTAACCTGGAGGACCAGACGGTTACCGCCGAGCTCGATGACTTTTCGCGCACCTACTCCTACGACTCCCTCGTGGTTGCCGCTGGTTCCAGCCAGTCGTACTTTGGCAACGACCACTTCGCGGAGTTTGCCCCTGGCATGAAGACCTTGGATGATGCCCTGGAGCTGCGTTCCCGCATCATTTCCGCCTTCGAAAAAGCTGAGCTTACCGATGACCCCGCTGAGCGCGAGCGCCTCCTGACCTTCATCATCGTCGGTGCCGGCCCGACCGGTGTGGAGCTCACCGGCCAGATCGCTGAGTTGGCTAACCGCACGCTTAGCGATGTCTACTCCACCTACGGCACCTCCGCCGCCAAGATTTACCTGCTCGACGGCGCGCCGCAGGTACTCCCTCCGTTTGGCAAGCGCCTCGGCCGCCGTGCTCAGCGCACTTTAGAGAAGGAAGGCGTCAACGTTCGCCTGAACGCCATGGTGACCAACGTCAACGAAGACTCCGTGACCTACAAGAACATGAAGACCGGGGAAGAGGTCACCCTCGAGGGCGCGACCAAGATCTGGTCCGCTGGTGTTTCCGCTTCCCCACTGGGCAAGATGGTCGCTGACCAGGCCGGAGTCGAGGCTGACCGCGCGGGCCGCGTTTCCGTCAACGATGACATGACCGTTGGTGACTTCAACAACGTCTACATCATCGGTGACATGATGTCCCTGAACCGCCTGCCGGGCTTGGCACAGGTGGCAATTCAGGGTGGCGAGCACGTCGCCAAGCTCATCGAGACCAAGGTGGACGAGGAGTCCACGGCCGATGAAAAGGAACCTTTCGAGTACTTCGACAAGGGATCGATGGCCATCGTGACCCGTTTCAATGCCGTTGTGAAGCTGGGCAAGACCGAATTCTCCGGCTTCCCAGGCTGGTTGGCATGGCTGGCCTTGCACCTGACCTACGTCGTTGGTCTACGCAGCCGCTTGGCTGTATTGGTCAACTGGGCGGCTAATATCCTCTCCCGCAACCGCGGCAACCTGGAGATTACTACCCAGCAGCGCATCGCCCGCAACCTTATCGATGAGGCGGAAGAAGAAAAGAACTAAATCCTCCTCGGTACCAGCCGCTGTCCTACTACCCCGCTATGGGGCTGTGGGCGGCGGCTTTTGTGGTTTTCGTTCCTATTTTCCCATTTTTGTTAGGCTTGGGCATTACAACATGGGGTGCCACGCAGTGGCTGAGATACACCCATTGAACCTGCTCTCAGTTAGAACTAGCGAAGGGATTGTTGTGGATTGTTCATTTCTCCGCGCCCACGATGCGGTGCGCGATACCGCTCCACTTATTCAGTGCTTGACCAATAAGGTCGTCAGCAATATTTCTGCCAATGCGCTTTTGGCCATCGGCGCCAGCCCGGCAATGGTAGATACCCCAGATGAGTCGCAAGATTTTGCGAAGATCGCCAGCGGTGTGCTTATCAATTGCGGAACCCCGAATTCCGAGCAATACGCCGGCATGCGAGAGGCAATCGCCGGTGCGACCGCGGCTAGAAACCCGTGGGTCCTCGATCCCGTCGGCGCGGGTGGTCTGCAAAAGCGCACCGAGTTCATGCATGAAGTCTTGCCGCAGCGCCCGACGGCGATTCGCGGCAACGCCTCCGAAATCATCGCTTTGGCCGGAACCGGAGCCGGCGGGCGCGGCGTGGAATCTACCGATGGCGTGGAGGCGGCACTGGAACCAGCGCTCAAACTGTCCCGGGATACTGGAGCCGTAATTGCCGTGTCTGGCCCCACGGATCTCATCGTGCAGGCAGGCGAAACGCCGCGTGCGGTAAGCCTCGGGTCTGGACACCCGATGCTGCAAAACGTCATCGGCACGGGTTGTTCGCTGGGCGCTATCTGCGCGGCTTACCTGGCAGCGTGGGAGGATCCATTCACAGCGATCATCGCAGCGCATGCGCATGTCGGGGCCGCAGGCAGCGTTGCCGCGGAGAAATCCACGGCGCCCGGCTCCTTTGCGGTTGCCTGGCTCGATGCGCTGTATGGGCTGTCCACCGATGCAATCGAGGAGCGCATCTCTGCCTCCGAGGTCGCAGACATTGCGGAGCTGTCATGAGCATCGATTGGACGCTGTATCTCATCACCGATCCTGAGCTCGCCGGCGGGCGGGACAAGGTCGTTCCCATCGTGCAAGAGGCGGTGCGCGGCGGGGCTACCGTCGTGCAATTGCGCGATAAAGAAGCCAGCGACGAGGAGGTCGAGGCTACCGCCCGCGCACTCATAAAGGTCTTAGGCGGCGTACCGCTTTTTATCAATGACCGCGCCGAGGTAGCGGCCAGGGTGGGATGCCACCTGCACATTGGCCAAAACGATATGGATTTTAACCAAGCCCGCACGCTGCTCGGCCCCGATAAGCTCATCGGGCTTTCTGTGGGCACGCGGGAAGAGCTGGACGCCATTGACCCGCAGGAGGCCCCCGATGTCATTGGCATCGGCCCGGTTCACTCGACGGCGACCAAGAAGAATGCGCCAGCGGGAATCGGTGCCGAGGCCGCCAGGCGGCTTGCCACCGCGGCGCGCGAACGCGGCATCGAGTCCGTCGCCATCGGCGGCATCAAGGCACACAATGTCCACGAACTTTCTGCAAGCGACTTCGCAGGGATCTGCGTGGTCAGCGACATTATGGCTGCCGATGACCCGGCAGCGGCAGCACACAACCTAAAGGAGGCCTACTGTGGCTAAAGGAACCTACCCCCGTATTCTCTCGATTGCTGGAACCGATCCCACAGGCGGAGCCGGTATCCAGGCCGATTTGAAGTCCATCGCCGCCGCGGGCGGGTATGGAATGAGCGTGGTCACCGCGCTGGTGGCCCAAAATACCCAGGGCGTGCGCAGCGTCCACGTCCCGCCGCTGGATTTCCTCCAAGAGCAGCTGGATTCCGTCCGCGAAGACGTAAACATCGATGCCATCAAGATCGGCATGCTTGCCGATGCCCCCATCACCGACCTCGTATGCACGTTCCTCGACCAGATCGACCCGTCCGTCCCCGTGGTCTTGGACCCTGTCATGGTGGCCACCAGTGGCGACCGCCTCTTGGACCCAGAGGCGGAAAAGGCGGTGCGCGAGCTGTGTTCCCGAGCTGATGTCATCACGCCCAACCTCAAGGAGCTGGCCGTGCTGACGCAGACGGAGGAAGCCACGGATTTGGACCGTGCCATCGAGGTGGCTAAGACGTGGGCCGCTGAGGCGAATACGGCGGTCATCGTCAAGGGCGGGCACCTCGACTCGGCGATTGCCGATAACGCCGTGGTCACTGCCGATGGCAAGGTTCACCGCGTGGAATCGGCTCGAGTGCAGACCAAGAATACCCACGGCACGGGCTGCTCCCTCTCCTCTGCCCTAGCAACGCGGCTAGGTGCAGGCGATGATGCCGTCACCGCCCTAGAGTGGTCCACGGACTGGCTGCACGAGGCGATTGCCAACGCGGATGCGCTGGCCGTCGGCAAAGGCAGCGGGCCGGTAGACCACCTGCACCGCTCGCAGCGCTTGATGCGGGCTGCGTCGTCCGTACCGCTTCCTCACTTGGCTGGACCTGTGAAAGAGGTAGAAAATCCGGAACAGCCGCGAGTAGCGGCCGCTGGCCCGTACACGCAGCGCCTGTGGAATATCGCGGCGGAGCACTGGGAGCAGGTAAAGGCACTACCCTTTATTCAGAAGCTGGGGTCCGGGGCACTTGCCAACGATGCTTTCAGCTTCTACCTCGATCAGGATTCGCAATACCTGGCGTCCTACTCGAAGGCCTTGGCTCGCCTGGCCAGCCAAGCGCCCGATACCGCACAGCAATTGCATTGGGCGCAGGGCGCCTACGAATGCCTCGCGGAGGAGGCTGAACTGCACCGCGGATGGTTGAAGGATTCTGCTACTACGGCGCCATCGCGGGTCACCAGTGCCTATACGGATTTTCTCATCCGCAGCACGCACACGGATGATTATGCGGTTGGCATCGCGGCGGTACTTCCCTGCTACTGGCTGTATGCAGAGGTAGGCCTGCACTTGGCAGAATTCGACTCGCCCGATCACCCCTACCATGCTTGGTTGGAGGTCTACGGCGGGGAAGATTTCCTCGCCGGGGTGCGCGAGAGCATCAAGATTGTGGAGGAAACTTTAGAAAAGGCGGATGAGGCCACTCGGACCCGTGCCGAGCGCGCCTTTATCAGCGCCAGCATCCACGAGGTCGATTTCTTCGACCAAGCGGACCGGCGCTTTTAAAACCTTAAGCCAATAGATCCGCGCCAGGCCTAGAAAGCACGGCGACCAAGAAGGTGGAATGCTCCGAAAATAGCTTCATGTCCCAAGAAGAGAATGTGAAGTCAACGCGGTAGCCCACCTTCTGCGCCATATCGAGGAAGTCCTGGAAATCCCAACCGCGGCCTTCCCCAAAGCCAGTGACGAAGCGCCCGCCGGGGGTCAGAGAGTTAAAAATATTTCGCAGGGCTTCCTCGCGGCCGTCCACGGCCAAAAAGCCCATGACGTTTCCCGCAGAAACAGCGAGGTCAAAGGGTCCTTCAGGAACCTCTTCGGTGCACAGGTCCCCGACGAACCATTCGCCGTCTGGGAAGTCATGTTCGGCGTGTTCGATCAAAATGGGATCCACGTCGATGCCCACCACGCTGTGTCCGCGGCGCAGCAATTCCCCGCCGACGCGGCCGGTTCCACAGCCGGCGTCGAGGATGGTGGAATTGCGTTCCACCATGGCATCGACAAGCCGGGCCTCCCCATGAATGTCTTTGCCCTGCGCCTCAAGCATCTTCCATTTGCGGGCGAAATTATGGGAGTGGGCGGGATTGGCTTCGGTAACTTCTTTCCACGTAGGCATAGATTCGATTATATTACCCACCGTCGGTGTAAGCTTTACCCGCTGCTTAAAACGTGGCCCGTTTTACTACTTGATTGCGTTACTATCCGCACTACCGTGCAAAGGAGGCTGAAACGATGCCGTCCGTACCCACGCCCTTTAGGGGCCGAAAGAAACCCACGCCTCCTAGTCAGCCTTCCTTCCCACCGGTTCCCGCGGAGCGCGCCATCGAGCACTGCCGCGTCTTCGTCGATGGTGAGGCCCTACCCGGCGAGTATTCCGCGCATTCCGCCCTGGAAACCGTGGCGGAATATGGCCGCGGGTTTGTCTGGGTGGGCCTGCATGAGCCCTATGAATCCCAGATGACGAAGATCGCTTCGCAATTTGGCATCCACGAGCTCATCGTGGAAGACGCCGTTATGGCCCACCAGCGACCGAAGCTGGAGCGCTACGATGACCAGCTCTTTGTGGTGGCGCGCTCGGTGAATTACCGCGACCACGATGAGGTAAAAGATAAGCGCCAGATCATTTCTACGGGCGAAATTCAGATGATTATGGGCTCTAACTTCATCATCACCGTCCGCCACGGTGCAAAGCTGCCTAACTTGGCCTACACAGTCGAAGACGAGCAGGACTTGGTGGAGCTCGGCCCCGTCGCCATGGCCTGGAAGATCCTGGACATGATGGTTGACCGCTACTCCGAGGTCGCGCGCCTAATTAGCGATGAAGTCGATGAACTCGAAGAGGAAATCTTTACCCCCAACCTCAAATTCGACGTCGACCGCATATATATGTTCAAGCGCGAAGTCTTGGAAATGAAGCACGCCATTTACCCGCTGTCTGCGGCGTTAAAGGCGATGGTTTCGGATCACAAGGACCTCATCTCTAAGCAGATCCGGTCCTATCTGCGCGATGTCTATGACCACGAGCTCGTGGTCAATGACTTGGTGGCCAGCTTCGATGAACGCCTGACCTCGCTTATTGATGCCTCGGTGGCCAAGGTCACCATGCAGCAAAACTCCGATATGCGCACCATCTCCGCGGTCGTCGGCATGTGGGCCGCGCCGACCCTCGTCGCGGGTATTTACGGCATGAACTTCGATATCATGCCGGAACTGCACTGGGCCTTTGGGTATCCCATGGCAATCATCATCATGGTCGCTGTCGTGGGCGGCCTGTGGGCGTGGTTCCGCAAAAACCACTGGCTCTAGCTGCGCTTATCCATAATCATGGTGCGCAGCGTGGTGCGTGCAACTAGGGTGTCTCCTTGGCACATTTCTACGCTCCACACGTGGGTCCGCGTGCCCAATTGAATGGGGGTGGCCACAGCTTCTAGCTCGCCCTCACCTGTCGCCTTGATGAAGTCCGTGGAGTTATTGACCCCCATCGCTGGGGCATCGGCAGCCGCGACGCTGGCAAGGGAGGCCACCGTTTCCGCGATGGTGCAATATAGCCCGCCATTCGCCACGCCCCACGGTTGGTGGTGCTGAGGAGTCACGGTGAGGTGTGCGCGGGCCTCGGTCGGGCCCACGCGGTCGAAGGTGAGCCCGATGAACTCAGCAAGCCCGCCGTTAACCGCATTTAGTTTCTCCAGTTCCTCCTCGTTGAGCAGGCGCGTATGCGCGGTATGAAGTAAGTCATTGAGTATCTGGGTATCTGACATAGTCTTCCAGCCTAGCCGCCAGCGCGGCGAAAGTGAGGCGTTGACGTAGTATAGGCAACATGACTGAAAAGAACGAACTCGCGCACATTGGTGTTGTCGGCCTAGCGGTAATGGGCTCCAACCTCGCCCGCAACTTTGCCCGCAATGGCAATACCGTCGCCGTCTATAATCGCAGCCCGGAAAAGACCCACGCCCTTATCGAGGCCCACGGTAACGAAGGAAACTTTATTCCTTCCGAGTCCATCGCGGATTTCGTGGCTTCCTTGGAGCGCCCCCGCAAGGCCATCATCATGGTGCAGGCGGGCAAGGCTACCGATGCGGTCATCGATCAGCTTGCCGGCGCCATGGATGACGGCGATATCATCATCGATGGCGGCAATGCGCTGTTTACGGATACCATTCGCCGCGAAAAGGAAGTGGCCGAGCGCGGCAAGCACTTCGTCGGCGCGGGCATTTCCGGCGGCGAGGAAGGCGCCCTAAATGGCCCATCCATCATGCCCGGTGGGCCTGCTGAGTCCTGGGAGACCTTGGGCCCCATCCTGGAATCCATCGCCGCCGAGGTGGACGGCACCCCGTGCGTGACCCACATCGGCCCGGATGGCGCCGGCCACTTCGTCAAGATGGTCCACAACGGCATCGAGTACGCCGATATGCAGGTCATCGGCGAGGCCTACCAGCTGCTGCGCTACGGCGCGGGTCTGGAGCCGGCCGAAATCGCGGAGATTTTCAAGGAATGGAACTCCGGCGACCTGGATTCTTATCTCATCGAGATCACCGCCGAGGTACTGGCCCAGAAGGATCCGGACACGGGCGCCCCGCTTGTCGATGTCATCTTGGACGCCGCCGGCCAGAAAGGTACTGGCCGCTGGACCGCCATCAATGGCTTGGAATTGGGCGTGCCGATTACCGGCATCGCCGAGTCCGTCTTCGCCCGCGCACTATCTTCTTCGAGCCAACAGCGCGCCGCCGCGCAGGAGGGACAGCTTCCAGCAGGCACGAACGCGGACTTCGACATCGACAAGGATGCGTTCATCGAAGACGTTCGCCGTGCGTTGTATGCCGCCAAGCTCATCGCCTACTCCCAGGGCTTCGATGAGATCAAGGCTGGTTCCGCCGAATTCGGTTGGGATGTCGATCCACGTGACCTGGCCACCATCTGGCGCGGCGGCTGTATCATCCGCGCTAAGTTCTTGGACCGCATCCGCGAGGCATTTGATACCAATCCAGAGCTTCCTGCCCTCATCCTGGATCCCTACTTCAAGGGTGAGCTGGAAGACCTCATCGAACCGTGGCGCCGCGTCGTCGTCGCTGCAACCCAGATGGGCCTGCCGGCTCCGGTCTTTGCCTCCTCGCTGTCGTACTACGACAGCCTGCGCGCCACCCGCCTGCCCGCCGCCCTTATCCAGGGCCAGCGCGACTTCTTTGGTGCGCACACCTTCAAGCGCACCGACAAGCCCGGCACCTTCCACGTCGAGTGGTCCGGCGATCGCAGCCTGACGCAGACGGATTAAGCGCTGCATATAAAAAGGGAGGACCTGCACCGTGCAGGCCCTCCCTTTTTAGTACCTGGTGTTAGACCAAGCCGAGCCACGCCCAATAGGTGGCAGAAAGCAGCAGGATGAGCAGGTATCCGACGATGGTCAGCGGGATACCGGAGCGCAGGAATTGCTTAGTAGTAAAGGCACCGGTGCCATAGGCCAGCATATTTTGCGGCGCCGAGACAGGCAGCAAGAATCCGAAGCAGATGACGAACTGTTGGATGACCACGAAGCCGATGCCGCCGTTGGGCACATCCAGTGTGGCGGCCAAGGCGATAAAGACCGGGATGAGCGCGGAGGCCAGCGAGGTAGCAGAGGCAAAGCCCAAGTGGATCAGGATATTAAATAGCGATACCAGCGCAATGGTTGCCAGAATCGGCAGCGAATCCAGCCCCATTAACCCAAAGGTCTTTTCTGATAGCCACGTTGCGGCGCCCGTATCCAGCAGGAACGAGCCGAGGGAAATGCCAATGGCAAAGACGATGAGGGTACCCCAGCTCACGGATTTTTGCGCTTCTGGCCAGGTAAACACGCCGATCTTCGGTAACAGCATCAGGGCAACGGCCACCGCAGTAATGACGGCCGAGCTAATCGGGTGCAGCAGTCCCTCCGTGGCCCAGAAGAAGAGCAGGAGAAGGGAAAATCCGATGAGCCTTTTCTCTTCCGGTGAGGTGGGCCCGAGGTCCTCTAGCTGCTTGGCGATGAGCTCCTTTCCTCCCTCAATGCGTTCCGTTTCCGGTTTGATGACAGCGCGCATGATGAAATACAACGCAATGGACATCAGGATGGACCAGGGCGCGGCCCAAATAAACCACTGCCCCCAGGAGACCGACTGCCCCATTTGATCCTCAATAAATCCCACCGCCACGAGGTTTTGTGCGGCTGCGGTTTTAATACCTACATTCCAGATCGAGACGGCCTGCGCTGCGGTAATGACGAGTAGGGCACCCAGCTTCGACTCATAGGATAGGCCGAAGGCGGCCACCATACCGAGCAAGATGGGCACCACGGCGCCCGCACGCGCGGTGGCAGAGGGAACGAAGAAGGCCAAGATGATGGCGATCGCGATGGCGCCGATAACGATGTGGGAGGTCTTCTCCCCCGCGATCTTCAGCACGTACAGCGCAATCCGTTTATGCAGGCCCGTAGCCTGCATCGCTCCGGCCAAGATTAGCGCCGCGGCCACAAGCGCTACCGCAGACGAGGAAAATCCTGCCATCGCGACCTTGAGGGCGTTGGAGGTGCCGTAGATACCATCGGATTCTGGATCCGGCCCGAGCCCCAAAAGTAGGGAGATAAGGCCGACGATCAGCAAGGCGCTCACCGGATAGCTCAAGGCCTCGGTCACCCACATGATCACCGCAAAGGCCAGCATGCCTAGGGCCACTTTAGCGGGCCAGTCGAGTCCCGGAATCGGGATAAGTAAGACGACCGCTAGGGCCAGGAAGGCCAGCGCGAACCACACGGCATCAAGGTGAAATTTCTCCTTCTTCGTGGGTTCTGTAGATTCCTGCGGCGAGGAGTGGGAAGAAGAACTGGCTGCGGTTGCTTGTGCTTGAGCCATGGAGACGACTCCTTAACAGTTCGGTGTGGCCCTTGGAGGGGGGCCGGTGAGTGGAGGAATAAATCTTGCGTGCTTCCCAGCACCACCTTCCACGTTAGGTAATAACCAGTGAAATACCTAAAGTAGGGACCTATTTTTGCTATGGGATTTCTCACTTGTACGGTGGTCCACCAATCGTGCGCTGCCCGATGCAGGATTTTGCGCACCCACCGGTTAGAATTGCCCAACGATGACTACTTTTGCCGAACTCGGCTTACCTCAGCGCGTGGTTCACGTTCTACACAACCAAGGAATCACGGAAGCATTTCCCATCCAAGCCGCAGCCATCCCGGATGTACTCGCAGGCAAAGACGTACTTGGCCGCGGGCCTACCGGTTCCGGAAAGACCTTTACCTTTGGGCTTCCCACATTGGCCCGATTGGCTGGCTCGGGCGCCTCTACCCCGGGCCAGCCCCGCGCGGTCGTGCTCGCCCCCACCCGCGAGTTAGCGACGCAGATCCAGCAACGCCTCGATGAACCCGCCGCCGCATTAGGGCTGCGCGTTCTCGCGGTGGTCGGCGGCGTCAATATCAACCACCACATCCGCTCTCTGGCGCGTCCAGTGGACCTCTTAGTCGCCACACCTGGTCGCGCTCAGGATCTCATCGCACAAGGCAAGTTGTCCTTTGACAAGGTACAGATCACTACCTTGGATGAGGCGGACCAGATGGCCGATATGGGGTTTCTTCCCCAGGTGCGCAAGCTTTTAAACTACACCCCACCCACCGGTCAGCGGCTGCTTTTTTCTGCGACCCTCGATGGGGATGTTAATAAGCTGGTCGAGCAATTCCTGCACGATCCCGTGGTCCACTCCACTGCTCCAGTTGCCGCAGCGGTGGATTCGATGTCGCACCACCTGTTTTTCGTCGGCGATCGCCCCGCCCGCAACGAGGTGGTTATGCGCATCGCCGCGCGCGCAGGCAAGACCATCATGTTCATGCGTACCAAGCACGGCGTGGATAGGCAGGTGAAAAAGCTTCGGCGTGCCGGCATTAACGCTTATCCACTGCACGGGGATAAGGGCCAGGGCGCGCGCACCCGCGCCATTTCTGGCTTTGCCGATGGCTCCATTCCAGTCCTGGTTGCCACCGATATCGCGGCGCGCGGCATCGATATTGCAGACGTTTCACTCGTCGTCCACGTGGATCCGCCTGCAGAACACAAGGCCTACCTCCACCGCGCAGGGCGTACTGCGCGCGGCGGCGCAACAGGTACGGTGGTTACCTTGGTCACCGATGAACAGCGCTCAGAAGTAGCTACCCTCATCAAGAAGGCCGGTGTGAGCGCTACCGAACACGATATTTCCCACCGCGAAAATCCGGCCGGTGCTCCTGAGCTGCGCACGGTCACCGGCGCCCGCAAGCCGCACGGACCGGCCCTTCCACCGCCGGGCCAAGACGGGTCTAACGGCGCGGGCCAGCAACAAAAGAAACAACCCCCACGCCAACAAAAGCGGCAGGTTGGTGGAGCCAGGAGGGGTAAGGGGCGGCGTCGCTAAGCGCTAGCACAATAGAAAGGAGGAGACGCCCGTGCAGGTTTTATCTACCGCTGACTGGACAACCCGCATGAATGAGCACGAACGGCGGGCGGCGGACCGCCTGGAGAGGTTTCGCCATCCGGGCAGCTATCATCCCGTATTTGATTTCCTCTTTGAGTACTACCCTGTCCGCCCATCGCACCTAAAGCGCTGGCACCCGGGCATCGACACGGCGCTCAAGGGTAACGCGCCGCAGGCTAGCTGGCGCGATTACCACGAGACTGCGGACGGCATCACCGTGGACGTGGAATCCTATATGCAACGGCGCGGAAGTTCGATTGACTATATCTTGGATCTGCTGCGGCGCTCTGCCACCAACCCGGTGCACTTTGATTGCTTTGGTCTGCATGAATGGGCGATGGTTTACCACACCGATTCCCCACGCCATGATCTCCCGCTGCGCTTAGGCGCAGAAGGAACCAACCGCGTCGTTAATACTCATTCCCTAAAGTGCTCGCATTATGATGCGTTCCGTTTCTTTACCCCGCCCGCGCGTCCGCTCAACTTGACGGTGCTCCACCGTGAGGATCAACCTGCCAACGACCAGGCAGCCTGCGTGCACGTGACCATGGATCTTTATAAATGGGCGTGGAAGCTGGGCCCCCTGGTCCCAGGTGATCTCTTCCTCGATTGCCTGGATCTGGCTATCGATGCCCGCATCCTTGACATGGAGGCCTCCCCGTACGATTGCCGTAACTGGGGCCTTGGGGTAGTTCCTATTGAAACACCAGAGGGCAAGGCGACGTATGTCAATCGTCAACGGGGCCTCGCGCAGCGAGCGCAACCGCTGCGCGAGCGGCTTGTCGCAGTAATGGAAAGGGCTTATTGCCAGTTACACTAGATTAAACGCATCATGCGCTGGCTCGGGAGTTTTGGAGAAAGGCACTACATGGCACGGCACTCAAACGGGGAAAACAGATTCGCACTAGCTGGCTGGGTTATCGCGGTTATCATCATCGCAATCCTTGCCGTCATCGCACCGTTGATTTTCCTGTTGCGCGCTGGGGATGACTCTGGAGAGCCTACGGCCGCAGAAACCGCGTCCCAATCCCCTGTGGAAAGCAGCCCAGGAGTCTCCTCCTCCGCTCCGAGTACGCCGGACGACGGCGAAGAGGGCAAAGAGGCTTCGGGCTCGGCTTCCTCCTCCACCGTGGAGATGGCCCCCAATACTCTCCTGCTCGTTGATACTTCTGCGAATATGACCGCGATGTTTGATGCAACGCAACAGGCGCTATCTGGCACCGCGGAAAAATTGAGTGACAACAATAGCCAGGTAGCCTTGTGGAACTATTCGTCCCCCATTTCGGAGACCGCGTCGGTGGGTTACCGCGATAACCTCGGATTCGGCAATGGCCCTGCGGTGCCGAAGACGCTCGCGGCATTCGGCACCGGTGGGGTGCCGCAATCGCGCAGCGCCACAATTGCCGCGCTGAACACCGCTGCGGATCAGGCCGCCGGTACCAACCGGAAGGCACGGGTGCTCCTCGTGACAACGGGCACCGAGCTCGATATGGACGATGCCCAGTTTGCCGCCGCTCTTGACGGCGCGAAGTCAGACAACGTAGAGCTATCCGTCGTCCACGTGGGCCCAGGGGCTATCGATGAACAGCTAAAGAACGCCGCTGACAACTTCACTAGCGTCGATGCGGGTACGCAGGAGGACCTCAACGCCGCGATGGATAAGGCCGCTGGGGTTTAAACAAAAAAGTTCTCCCTCCACCCCCGTGAGCTGGGGTCTGGAGGGAGAACTTATTAAGAGGACTTAGGAACTCTTGCGGTTGCGGCGAGCGGCGAGCTCATCCAAGCCAACCACGTTGTCATCGGGCAATTCCTCGATGCGCTCTGCGGGGAAGGACGTAATCGTGCCGGACAGTTCCTTCAAGATTCCCGGCACTGCGATGCCGAAGACACCCTGCCCGCCGGCGAGAAGGTCAATGACCTCATCATTGGAGCGGCACTCGTACACGGTAGTGCCATCAGAGACGAGGGTGAGCTCAGCCAAATCGTTAACGCCGCGGTCATGCAACGATTCCACGGCCAAACGGATATTCTGCAGGGAAATGCCGGTGTCGAGCAGGCGCTTGACAATCTTGAGGACCAAGACGTCCTTGAAAGAATAAAGGCGCTGTGAACCCGAGCCGCGGGCGGTGCGAATGGAGGGGTTGACCAAGTTGGTGCGTGCCCAGTAGTCCAACTGGCGATAGGTGATGCCAGCAACCTGGCAGGCGATGGGCACGCGGTACCCCACTTCTTCGTCCGGTCCCACATCAAAGAGGGATTCTTGGACGTACTGGGACTCGGACTGAGTGTCCTCGGTGATGCTCACGTAATTACTCCAATGGGGTTTGTTGGAAGCTCTAAAGATCAATTAAATGCCAAGCGCACACCCCCGTCAAGCGGTGCTTGCTTAACCTTCGAGTACAACTTTAGACTTTAAAAACCACATTGTCACCATTAGTCACACGCGTGTCATTAATTTTTTTCGTCTTCTTCCCCCGTGTGGAAATCGGATTCATCCATGCCAAGGCTGCGCATCATCTCTTCGAAATCGGCATCGGCCTGCGCGTTTCCGGATGCAGAGGTGCTTTCCTCGGCGGAGGAGGCATCGCTGTCTTCCCAGTCCTGTGTGGGGGTAGGAAGCTCGAGGTCGAAGTATTCCTTGATGTCCTCCTCGCTGGCGAAGACGGATACCTGCGCCAAGAGCGCAGATTCGGCAACGATGGGCACCTTAAAGTACTCGGCTACCGCCAAGGCATCGCTTACACGCGCATCAAAAACTTCACCTTGCGCGGTCTGAATATCCACCATGAAGGTGCCTTGATGGTGGTTGACAATCTCGATGGCCTCGACGCCACCTGCAGCCTCCAAGACCTCGCACAGAAGATCGTGGGTCGTGGGGCGGTTCGGGCGCTGGTCAGCAAAAACGGTAGCCAATTGGATTCCGTCTACGGCCGAAAGCCAGACGGGAATGAGGCGATTGTCTTCGGGCCAACGCAGCAGTGCGCAGACATCATCTTCTGGCCCAAGCTGGTGAATGCCGTGAAATTCAAGGGTTACATCACTCATAGCTACCACTCTCCCACATGGGAGGCAGCCATGGTGAGTTAGCCGTTAAATTCGTGGCGCAAATCCGTCTTTACCAAGGTGGCATGCAAAGAAACCACTAGCGCCGTCATCTGCTGGGACAGTTCTTCTGCCTGCTGGTGAGCGGTATCGGAATTCGAGTGCGCTACGGGGGCCGCGACTTGGGAGATTAAATCCGCCTGGCGGCGGGCGCTATTTCGCAGGGACTTCAGCTGGCTAGAGCTAAAGCCAAAAGCCTGCAGTGCAACTGCGGCAGAAGCAATGGCCACATCATCGGTATTGAAAAATCCCGCGGCATCCGGCTTAATGAGCTTGTCCTTGATAAAGGTGGCAATATCCGCCTCGGATGCTCCGGCTTGCTCTGCTACCTCGGCATCGGTCAAGCGCGTTACCGCGGGTGCTTTGAACTGTTGCGGGGACAGCAAGGTCTCCGCATTGCCAGCAGAAACAATGGCGGTGACCTGGCCAGAATCCATCGCTTCCAGCTGCTCGCGGATAACCTTAAGCGGGGTGTAATTATCCCGCTGGGTGGTCAAGATATAGCGCAACCTATCCACGTCTTCCTGCGTGAACCGGCGGTAGCCGGAGGCAGTGCGCTGGGGAGAAATTAGCCCCTCTGACTCGAGGAAGCGGATTTTAGACACAGTGACATCAGGGAACTGCTGATTCAGCGTTTCTAAGACCACGCCAATGGACATGGTCTTAGCCTTCTTCGTGTTCGGGCTTTTGCGGCGAGCTGATGCCGCCGCGGATTCTGCTGCGCTCACTGTGTCTATCTCTTTAAAAGTGTCTCAGTAGTCGTTGGATATAAAAAGGAGACTAAACCGCTTTAACCAAGTACGGCAAAACGGCTTGTCTGCTGCGGTTTTAGTCCTGCTTGGTGATGAAGACGAGGCGGAATTTACCGATCTGAATCTCATCTCCCACCTCGAGCACCTGCGAGTTACGCGGCTCGCGGTTGACGTAGGTGCCGTTCAGGGATCCCACGTCTACTACCTCGAATTGGCCGTCATCATTCTTGCGGAATTCAGCGTGGCGGCGGGAGACGGTGACATCATCCAGGAAGATATCTGCCTCTGGGTGGCGCCCTGCCGTGGTGGTGTCCTGGTCAAGCAAGAAGCGGGCACCGGCGTTGGAGCCGCGCTTGACGACGAGCAACGCCTGGCCATCTTCCAGGTTTTCCGTACCTACCGCAGAGGTATCGGTTCCCTTGGTGCC
Organism: Corynebacterium sp. KPL2838; assembly: GCF_040225455.1. NCBI lineage: Bacteria > Bacillati > Actinomycetota > Actinomycetes > Mycobacteriales > Corynebacteriaceae > Corynebacterium > Corynebacterium sp. KPL2838. The sequence goes on from NZ_JBEHFT010000014.1 coordinate 54,225, forward strand.
ATTTTCCATTTCCTTGAGCAGGTCAGCGCGGAATACAGAGGTGGTCTCCACCTGTGGTTCCGGGGTTCCGGTGTTCTCGCTCATTGTTACCTCCGGGGATTAGTTTTGAGTTACTTATACCAATAATAGCGACTCTACCGAGTCTTTGATCTCTCAGTGGGCAATTATTTCACCGGAAAATGTTTCCGATGCCGCTCAACACGGAATTTCCCTGCCCCGCAAGGGGGTTATCAGAGACCATATAGGTCCACGTTGCGCTTGGACGGTTCAATCCTGAGTCTGCAAGGTGTGCCCCCTCAGAGTCAATAGGCACCTGCCTGAAGGTCTCTACTGACTGGTCCACCGCCCGCTGCGCCAAGTCCTTAAACTCGCGCACCGCAATGCGGTGATACTCATCGATCGGGGTCTCGCGCGCGATGGCGCGCAGGTGAATGGATTCGCGCACATCATCGAGCAGCTCGAGGTGGTCTGCCCAGCCCATGTCCAGGTGATACAGCATGATTTCGCGCGCTGCCTGGATGCGCGCCGCCTCCGGGATATCCGCAAGCTCGCTCGCCCGCTCTGGGGCGCGCTCGGCTAGTTCCTGCCAGGCTTGGTCCGTATCCAATAGCGTTGCACGGCGCTTATCGATGATGATGCGCTGATCCGCCAAGAGCTGGTTATACTTCCAGGTCTGGGCGTGAATCTCTAGCAACTGGCCCTCTGTCACCCGCTGGCAATGGGCTACGAAGTCATGCACCCGCTTGGATTCGATGAGCCCGCCAGGGCCAGGTTGCGCGCTGACCTTTTCCCCAGCGCCGCCTTGTTGCACCACATCATCTTCCAGGGAGACAAAAAACAGCGCCAGGCCAGGATCTCCTTGGCGCCCTGCACGCCCGCGCAGCTGGTTATCGAGCCGCGCCGTGCGGTGCCGGGAGGTGCCGATCACGGCAAGGCCGCCGCGCTCAGCTACTTCATCGTGGTCGGCTTCATCGGCACCACCGAGCTTGATGTCGGTGCCGCGGCCGGCCATTTGTGTGGAGACGGTTACCCGCCCAATATCGCCGGCTTCAGCAACAATCTGTGCTTCTTCGCGGTCATTTTTGGCGTTGAGCACGTTGACTTCGATATCGCGATCGCGCAAGGCCTCCGCCAAATTTTCTGATTCCGCAACGTCTTGGGTTCCCACAAGCACTGGTTGACCGGCTTCGTGCAGGTGGGCAATTTCTTCGACGATGGCCGCTGACTTCTCCCCTATGGTGGCAAAAATGCGATCTTGTTCATCGAAGCGCTGCAGTGGCTTATTCCGATCGATAACGGAAACGTGCAGGTCATAAAATTGCCGCAGCTGGTCGGTGGCCTCTACCGCAGTACCCGTCATTCCACAGACCAGCGGGTACCGTCGCATGAGTTCTTGCAGGGTAATCGTATCGAGGATGCGCCCGCCCTCAGAGACTTCCAAGCCCTCTTTGGCCTCTACCGCTGCCTGCAGCCCGTCGGGCCAGCGTTGCAGATCGGCGACGCGACCACGGGAGGCATCGATAAGCTGCAGCTTGCCGTCCACCACGATGTAGTGAATATCGCGTATCAACAGCACCTTTGCGTGCAGCGCCAAGTTGACCTTGACGAGGACGGTGCCGATATTGTCCTCGGAATAAAGGGAATCGATGCCGAGCTCTCGCTCTACGCGGGCTGCGCCGACATCGGTAAGCTGCACCGTGCGCCCGTCATCTGAGATGACGTACTCGTGGTTCTCTCGGAGGCGGGAGACCACATTGGTAATTTGCCCCGTGGGAGCTTCACCGGGGCGATTTCCTGCTAGAACCAGGGGCACGAGGGCCTCATCCACTAGGACGGAATCGGCCTCGTCCACCAAGGCGACATCGCCAGGCGCCTGCACCGTCTGTGCGCGTTCGGTGATCTGGTTATCGCGCAATAGGTCAAATCCCAATTCATTGACCGGGGAATAAATAATATTCTGCGCATAGGCTGCGCGGCGCTCATCCGCGCTCATGCCCTCCGTGACGGAGGCTACCTGCAGCCCAAAAAATTCCACGACAGGCCGCATCCATTCGGCATCGCGGCTGGCCAGATAGTCATTGACCGTCACGACGTGGACGCGCTTTCCAGTCAGCGCGAAACCCGTTGCGGCCATCGCGCCAACGAGAGTCTTGCCCTCACCGGTAGCCATTTGAATGACATCGCCGGTAAGCAGTCGCAGTACCGCCTGCGATTGCACGGTGAATGGGTGCAGGCCCAGGGTGCGTTCACACGCGACGGCAAGGGCACCCAGGAATTGGGCCTTGTCTGCGACCTCGCCGCCGCGCACCGCATCGCGGGCGGCTTGGGCCACGGCAGCATCGTCGCTCTGCGCGAATTTCTCCGCGGCGGAGCGAGCTTCATCCACGATGGCCTTGGATTTCTTATCGTTTCGCTCGCTTTGCGAGCCCATCGCTTTCCAGAACCAATCGAATGCTCCCACGACAATTCCTCCTTTAGGGGCTGGCTGCCTACGACTCTAGTCAACCTCATCTGGCTTGGAACTTATGGGGCCGTTATTGTAGGTGCCATGCAATCCGTCAATGTTAAGCTGCTGTCCAGCCGAGGAACCGAGATGGCAGGAACCATCGACTTTCCTGATGCTCCACCTCTCGCCTTCGCCGTCTTCGCGCATTGCTTTGCCGGCTCGCGCCATACCCCTGGCGCGGCCCGCACCTCGAAGCAATTAACGGAATTCGGCATCGCCACGCTGCGCTTTGATTTCCCCGGTTTGGGGCAATCAGAAGGCGAGTTTGCGGACACTACGTTTAACCAGAATGTCGACGATATCCGCGCCGCAGCGGACTGGCTAGAAGAACATTATTCCGCACCGCAGATGCTCATTGGCCACTCCCTGGGCGGTGCGGCGGTGCTCAAGGCCGCCACGGCAATGAAAAAGATTCGGGCCGTTGCCACCATCGGCGCCCCCTTCGATCCGGCGCACTCCGTGCTGCACTACGCGGATAAGATCGGCGAGGTAGACGCTAATGGCGAGGTCGAGGTCGTCTTGGGAGGCAGGGCCCTGACCATTTCGCGTAAATTCCTGGAGGATCTGGCAGAAACCAATCCGGAAGAATACCTACCGCGGTTGCGCAAGCCCCTCTTGTCCCTGCATTCCCCCATCGATCAGACGGTGGGCATCGACAATGCGCAAAATATCTTCCGCATGACCCGCTACCCCAAATCCCTCGTTTCGTTGGATAAGGCCGATCACCTGCTGACGAAACAGGGTACGGCGGCCCGCGCCGCTGATCTCATCGGTGCATGGTCGCGACAGTTTATCGTCCCCGACTATGAACCCGAGGAAGTGGGCACGGATGCCGCCGTTGCCAGCCCTGCTACCGGCACCAAATTCGGTGTCGTGGTGCGCCACAATGATCATTCCGTTACCGCGGACCGGACCAAAAAGGAAGGCGGCAAGGGCAAGGGCTTTACCGCAACCGGCCTGCTCATGTCGGCCTTGGCAGCTGCCTCCACCCAGGCCATCAAGGAAGCCGGCAAGAAGCTTGCGCTTGACGATGTCCACGTGACCATCACCCAGACCGGTTCCACCTCTTTCGAGCGCCGCATCGAACTAAAAGGCTCCTTGGACGATTCCGAGGTCGATGCACTGCGCGTAGCCGCGCGCGATACCGACATCGAGCGCATGGCCGCCGGCGCCACCATCACCGATATCGTGGACGCCAACTAATGGTGGCCCTCAACCCCATCGCCGATTCCCGCCGCTGCCCCTGCACGAGCGGGCTGAGCTTTGGCGAATGCTGCGGCAAGTACCACGCTGGTGCCAAAGCTCCCACGGCGGAGGCCCTCATGCGGTCACGCTTTAGCGCCTTCGTCAGCGGCGATGAGGACTACCTCCTGCGCACCTGGGATCCGGTGACTCGGCCGAGCTCATTGGACTTGGCCGACTCCCCCATCCGGTTCTACCGCTTTGATATCCTCGATACCGAAGGCGGTGGTCTTGTAGACGATGAAGGCATCGTGGAATTTGAGGCCTTCTACAAGGGCGAGGCAGTGGGCTCCCAGCGGGAGCGATCGTCTTTCCGGCGCCTTAATGGCGCATGGGTCTATTCCACCGGCGAGCTTTAATGCAGGTCACGGCCTAGATTTCACTGTGGAATTATCCTGATGTAATCTAGGGCAGTCGCAACAAATAATGCGACGCCGGGCTATGGCGCAGTTTGGTAGCGCACTACACTGGGGGTGTAGGGGTCGCAGGTTCAAATCCTGTTAGCCCGACAAATTATCCCACGGCTATGGAGTAACTCCTCGGCCGTGGGATTTTCTGTATGCCTCGTCTACACCGCAAAAAGGATGGCCTAAACGACAGGATGTGTTGGTGAAGTTATATGTTTAGCCGGTCTGGCGTGCTGGTATTAGGATTATTTCACTT